>NZ_SMKP01000113.1:0-33997 GCF_004349015.1 Nonomuraea diastatica | reverse complement strand
ACCGTGGTCAGCACCGCGCCCGCCCCGTCCACCCGCTGCCCGCCCGCGCCCCGCGTACGGGGCAGCACGGCCGCCCCTGCCAGAGAGACGAGCGCCACCGGCACCGTCACCAGGAACACCGGCCGCCAGCCGAGCCCGAACAGGTCGGCGCCGATGAGCAGCCCGCCGACCAGCGGCCCGGCCAGCGACGCCACCCCCATCGTGGCGCCGTACAGGCTCATGGCACGCGCCCGCCGCTCCGCCGGGACGGCGACCTGAATGAGTGACAGGACCTGCGGAGCCACCAGGCCGCTGCCGGCACCCTGCACCAGCCGGGCCAGTATCAGCCAGGTCGCGTCCTGGGCGGCGGCGCAGCCCGCCGACCCGACGGCGAAGACCACGGTCCCTGCCACGAACAGCCGGCGATAGCCGTACCGGTCGCCCAACCGGGCTGCCGTGATGAGGAGGCACGCGTAGGCCAGGGTGTACCCGGCCAGGATGAGCTGCACCGCGCCGGGCCCGGCGCCGAGGTCGGCCTGCATCGACGGGGCAGCGACCTGCGCGACGGTGACATTGAGCAGTTGGACGAAGGTCGCGCTCAGCACCACCGGCAGCGTGAACCGCCCGCCGCTCACGAGAGGAGGGCCGCGGCGAGCTCACCCGGCCGGGCGGCGAACGGGCTGTGGCTGCCCGGCAGGCTGCGTGCGGAGAACGGGTTGCCGGGGTAGGCGTCGTCGGCTTCGGCGATCATCAGATCCTGCGTGGCGGGTGTCAGCGCCCGGTCGTCGGCGCAGCGCAGGAAGGTCCGCGGGATGCGTCCCCACCGCTCCGCGGTCAAGGTGACCGGGGCCGTCGGGATCGCCAGCGGCAGGTCGGGGCTGAGCACGGAGCGCCAGCGGTCGAACTGGTCCAGGGGCGTGTCGTGGTAGTGGGTCTGTCGCAGCTCTTCGAGGTAGGCGGGGTCCGCCGAGAGCGGGTTGATCCGTACGGCGCCCAGCGCCTCGGGGTCGCCGAGGCTGAGGCCCCGCCCCAGCACGGTCGCGTTTTCCGGCGCGCCCAGATAGTCGAAGAAGCGCGGCCGTCCGGCGGGGACGAACGCGCTCAGGTACACCATCCTGTCCACGAGTTCGGGCGCCTTCTCCGCGGCCATCGACGTGGGACCGCCGCCCGCGCTGTGCGCAACGAGCACGACCGTGCGGTAACGGCGGACCTGGCGCAGCGTGTCCACGACGGCCTCTGCGCACTCGTCCATGGTCACGGTGGCGAGGCGCGACTTCTCGGTAAACAGGCCGGGCTGGCCGGGCAGCAGGTATCCGGTGGGCAAGGGCGCGCCGAAGCCGTGCCCCGGCAGATCGACGGCCACGCTGGCGGCACCGAGCCCGGCGAGCGCGCGCTGGGTCGCGGCCCACTGTCCTGAGCTGTGCCAGGCGCCGTGGACGAAGACGAAAACAGTGCTGGTCATATCGTTCATCCCAGTCGACGACCACACCGTTATCCATCAGAAGATATGACAAGCTATATGACGATACTTCTGAGATATAGCTGGGGGGCCGCAAATGGAGGCTCGACATCTGCGTTATGCGCTCGCCCTCGCCGAGCACGAACACTTCGGCCGGGCGGCCGGCGCACTGGGGATCGCGCAGCCTCCGCTGTCCAAGCAGATCGCCGACCTCGAACGCGAGGTCGGGGCCCGGTTGTTCGACCGCACACGCCAGGGCGTGTTCCCGACGGCGGCGGGGGAGGCGTTCCTGGCACGGGCGCGGCGGGCGCTGGACGAGATCGCGGCGGCCGTGGTGGACGCCGGCCGGGCCGCGCGCGGCGAGACGGGCCGGCTGCGCCTGGGGTTCATCGCTTCGGCGCTGCTCGACCCCCTGCCCGGCGTCCTGCGCCGGTTCGGACGGGATCGACCCGACGTGCGGCTCGAACTGCACGAGCTGTCCACCAGCCGCAGCACCGCCGGGCTGGTCGCCGGTGAGCTGGATGTGGCCATCACCCTAGGCTCGCCGAGGGGCGCCGGGGCTGAGCACCTCGTGTCCGTCCCGATCGGGCATGATCACCTGGTCGCCGTCATGAGCACCGTGCACCCGTACGCGGGCCGACCGTCGGTGAGCGTGGCGCAGCTGCGGCGACAGCGGCTCATCATCGCGGCCGGCGAGGACGAGCCCGCCGTCGGCGCGTCGCTGCAAGCGCTGCTGGGCAAGAGCTCCCCGGCCCTCGCCGGTGCGGCCGTCGCCAGGGACGTCCACACGATCATCGGCCTGGCCGCCTCCGGGGTCGGCGTCGGCCTGGGCCCGGCCCGCATGCTCGCGGCCCCGCGCCCGGAGACGTGGTTCTGCGAGGTGACCCCGCGCACGCCGCTGCCCGACCTGATTCTGTCCTTCGCAGCGAAGGACCACTCTCCGGTGCTGAGCGCCTTCCTCGACACTATTCGGCAGAACTGCCCCGACGTCGGCGCCGCGCTCGACCACCGGCTCCGGCTCACAGAGACTGAGTGAGTGCGCCGAGGCCGGGTGCGGGTGCTGAGGTCATTGGCCGTGTCCGCCAGCCAGCGGTCTACGTTGTCGGCTGTGAGGTCCACCAGCTCGCGAGCGCCCAGGCTCCTGCCCAGGTCTCCCGCGGCTCCGGTGACAACGGCCCGTTTCCTCCAAACCTCAGGCCTGCCCCCCTTCGCCGGCCGCCGCGGCACGAGCGGGACGCAGCCGCTTCTTCTCGAGGAGAGGAAGGATCTCCGAGACGAACAGCGGGAGGCCTGCCTCGTAGTTCATAAAGGTCTGGCAGATCCCGTCGATTCCAGCGTCGGCCATGCGGCCGATCTCGTCGGCGATCGTCTCCGGCGACCCGATGAGAGGATAGCCGCCCATCGTGGAGGCGAGGCCGGCCTTGATGACCTCGCGCAGGTCCGGGGTCATCTGGGCGCCCATGGTCCAATCGACCGCGTTCTCGACCGCAGGCATGTCCGCGTCGGGTCCGCGATAGCGCTCCACCAGCGCGGCCGCTGCCTCGTCGGTCTCCGCGCAGATGACGGAGGTCGCCGCCCACACCTGTACGGTGCGCCCGTGGCTCGCGGCCATCTTGCGGATCTCGGCCACCTGCTTCTGCGCGCTGTGCGGGTCGTGCGCCCCGACGAAGGCGATGTCGGCGTACTTGGCGGCCGTCTCGTGACCGCGTGGGGAGAAAGCGGCGTTCATGATGGGCGGCCGGGGGTTCTGCAGCGGCTTGGGCTCGAGGTAACCGTCCTGGATCTGCACGTGCCGACCCGCGTAGTCGACGCCGTTGCGCTCCCACAGCCGCAGCACGACTTCGAGCCACTCGTCGAGATAGTCGTAACGCTCGTCGTGGCCGAGGGACTTGGCGGTGAACATCCGCAGTTCCTTCTCGAACCACCCGGCGACGACGTTCAGCCCCATGCGGCCACCCGAGATGTGATCGGCGGTGGCGATCTGTTTGGCCGCCAGCAGGGGTGACATGGTCAGCGCGTGGCTAGTGGCGAAGATCGAGATGCGTTCGGTGAGCGCCGCGAGGCCGGAGGCCCAGGTGTAACTCTCGAAGCTCTGACCCCACGGGTTCGTCTCGCCCTCGAAGCCGCGCCAGCGGGAGATGGGAATGGCGGCCTCGAAGCCGGCCGCCTCCGCCTGGCGCACCAGGTCGACGTTCTGCTGCCAGGAGATCTCGTGGCGGTCCTTCGACCTGCTCAGGGCGCCTGCGGCTGTGATGTTGAACCCGAAGAGCCCAAGTTTCAGGCGATCATCCTCGAAGAGAGGACCCGACCGGTCCGGTTCGGTGACGCGCACTGAAATCCCCTTCCCCCAAGGTTTTGTCCTATTCGGGCAAATGCGTCATGGCAAATTTGTAATTTCCCCATCTTACAGTCAATGGCCAAAGTCATATTGAATGATGAGGTAGAAGGATATGTGGTATACATCACCCCGTACGCGGGCGAGCATCTGCACCCAAGACATCCTTGCCAAGCGCTCAAATGGCCACTTCAGTCACCGCCCGTACGCCAACGCCGGCGTCCACCATCCAAAGATCGTCTACCTGCGAGAGGCAGAAATCCTCGGCGAGGTCGATGGCTGGCTGGCGACCACGTTCGGGCCCGACGCGCTTTCGTCCTGCGCCGGAGGAACGATCATGAAGCGGAGCGTCGTCAATGCCCGCCTGCCGTCGAAGTCCTGACGGAGCAGCGCCTGTGACAGCGCACTGGCCAGCTCGATGATCTTTCCGCAGATCGTGAAGCGCCGCAACGAAGGCCGCAGGCGGCCGTGCTGCTTGCCGAGCTGCGAAACCCCAACCGCGGGTTCGACGCCGTCGTGGTCGGTGAGCCCCAGCGCACCTTCTACGGCAACCAGTTCGGCAACACCTTCGAGCTCTTCAACCACTACGGCGTGCCCTTGTGGGTGCCCGAGGTCGGTGGGGCGATAGACCCCACCAACGAAGCGCACGAGCTGATCATGCTGATGTTCGGCGGGATCAGCAAAGGCGAGCGCAACCGCATCAAGATGCGCGTCCGCACCACCATGGAAGCGCAGGCGAAGATCGAAGGACGTTTCCTGGGCGGCCGCGCGCCGTACGGATACCGCCTGATGGATGCGGGACCCCATCCCAACCCGAGCAAGGCGGCAGACGGAAAGCGGCTCCACCGCCTGGAGCCGGACCCGCTGACAGCGCCCTACGTGGCAAGGATCTTCGAGGAATTCGTTCAGGGACAGGGCCTCTACCTGATCGCCGAAGGGCTCACCAAGGAGGGCATCCCATGCCCGTCCGCCTACGACCGAGCCCGCAACCGACACCGCTCGGGTGTCGCCTGGTCCAAGTCGGCCGTTCGAGCGATCCTCCCCAACCCGCGCTACACGGGTCGCCAGGTCTGGAACAAGCAGCACAAGCAGGAAGAGCTCCTGGACGTCAACGACGTCACCCAGGGGCACGTGACCAAGCTGAAGTGGAACTCCGAAGAGCAGTGGGTCTGGTCGGAGGCGGTCGTCCATGAGCCGCTCATCGATACGGAGACGTACGAGAAGGCGCAGGCGCTGCTGTCGGCCAACGGGCGGCCGGCGAAGCAGCGCAAGCCTCGTAGGACCCCGCGCCCCTACGTCCTTCGCCACCTGCTCCACTGCGGCGTGTGCGAGCGGCGGATGGAAGGTACCTGGAACAACGGCCGTGCCCACTACCGGTGCAAGTTTCCCGTCGAGTACGTTTTGGCGAACAAGATCGAGCACCCGCGTACGGTCTACGTCCGCGAGGACCGCATCCTCGCGGAGCTGGATCCGTGGCTCGGCCGGATCTTCGACCCGGCAGCTCTGGAGGAGACGGTCCGGGCTCTCATAGATGCCCAGAACAACGAGATGGACCGCAGCCCGATCGACTACGAGCAGCAGACCATCGATAGAGTGCTGCTCGCCGCATGACAGCCGGTGTCCACATGTCGGGGCGAGCCCCCCTCCAGCTCGTTCACTTGACGTTGCGCCTGGGCCGTCTCCTGCTCCGCCTTCAATGCCGCCGCCTCGGCCTCAGTTGCAGCCTGATCGACGCGGGCGGCCTCTGCGCCCATTTCGTCCACTTGGGCCCACAGACGGCGGTCGTGCTCTATCGCGGCGTACGCCGCGCCCGCCTCGTTCAGCTCTCGCTCAGCCGCGGCGATGGCGGTGGTGAGTGAGTTTATCCGTGTCTGATGGAGGGTCACGGCCGCCTCGGACCTCTGCGACTGGTGCTGGGGCGCTCGCAGGAAGATCTCGTCCCGGCGGTACCCGGCGGCGTCGAACCCCGCCAGTGCAGCGTCCAACTCGCCGAGCCGCCGCAGCCGCGCCTTCACGGCCACCAACCGCTCCGACAGGTCGCGCCGCTTGGCGTCGGTGGCTTTGAGACGTGCGCGTACCAGCAAGGGCAGAGAGACGTCGGCGTTCTCGGTGATCTCGCGCAGTTGCGGCGGACCGACTCGGACGACGGTCCCCGGCGGATGGCGGTGGCCTTTGAGGATGCCCAGCAGTGCGTTGTCCACGGCAATGTTGGTGGCCGAGACGAGCAAGATGCGCTTGCCTGCGGCGATCAGGTCGCCGATCGCCTTCGTCAGCACCAGGGTCTTGCCTGTGCCCGGCGGGCCCCAGACCAGCCAAAATCCGGTGCCGAGGCACGCCTGGTAGGCCGCCTCCTGCTGCGGGAACAGCCCTGCCGGCGGTCGGGCTCGCGACAACTGTCCACCAGGCTTCTTGAGGGCTAGGAGATCACCGAGCGGCGCGCTGCCGAGCGAGGCAATGCCGTCTTTGAGCGCTTCCACCAGGAAGGTGGGAGGTTGTTGCAGTGACCACAGATGGGGATCGGCAGGGTCGGCGAACTCGGCCACTCGTACGGTGAGTGTGGATTCGCTCTGTGAGACGTCCATCACCGCAAAGCCCTCGTCGATGCTGCCCTGCTCCGCGCCCGCCAGCCTCAGCCCGTCAACCCGATCAGGGCTCAGCTCGGCGCCCCGGACGTCCACGACGTACAATCCCTCACCGGTACGAATAGCGCGGCCGAGCCGCCGCCAGCGCGCTTTGCCGCCTGCGCCACCCTCCGCTGCAATCCACTCATCCAGTGCGGTGACGATCTCCTCGCGCCAGCCCACGCCCCACTCCGCCCGCCCGCTGACCCACCGTAACGCCCTTACGATAAACAACTTTCCGTATCGTTTCCGGAGGTTCGCCGCCATGGTCGGATCCGGTGAACTTATGTACGCCCTGTCATCCTGGTTGCGATGAACAGCAGGATCCGGAAGCAAGTGCGGGAATCAGTGATGCGGGGGATATAGACGCTCCAGCCGGTCGGCGTGGGCGGCGAATATGAAGGGCCCAGGAGTGGCGGAGGCGAGAAAGATGGCTTGTTGGTTGGTGATGAAGCGTTCGGCGTAGGCGGCGGATGTGAGATCGCCGCGGGTGATGACGAAGCAGCGGGCCTGGTGTCCGATGACGGCGTCGATCTCTGCTTGCCGGTAGCGGATGCGTTTGTCCTTCATGAGGACGGCCCACCCGAGCCTGGCGCTGTCTTCGATCCAGCGGGGTGTCTTCGATGGCCTCGTCTTGGGGGACGCCGTAGTGTTCGGCCAGGGTGATGAGGTCCCATCCGGCTTCGCGCAGCAGTTTGGGGACGGCGACCCGGCCGAGACTGCGGTCGATGAAGAACCTACGCGGCTGTTCGGGTGGCGACACGCAGGACATCCTCGATCTCGTCGCGGGTGAGCCCGTACTCCTCGGCTACGACATCGACGGGCTCTCCGGCCTGGAACAGGTCGATCGCGTCCTCGATCTTGGCGCCTCCGCGGGCGAATCGGAGCCGGCCGAAGGCGTGGCGGGCATCTATCGTGACCTCGGCGACGCGGTATTGCGGAAGGGTGATCACTTCGGCGTATCCGTCGTGTGCGAAGTGCACGCGGCGCAGGTAGTTCTGCACGATCTCGGTGAAGACTCGTTGGTTGTTGCGGACGACGACCAGCTCGCGGGCCGAGTCGTCGCCGACGTGCTCGGCGTAGTCGTAGAGGACTTCGGCGCCGTCGGTGAAGAGCCGGTGGCTGGCCAGGGCGTGTTCCAGGCCCAGTTCTCGCTGCAATGCGTCGATTGCCGGCCGGATGCGCTGCAGTGGTACGCCAGCTTGCCGGAACGCGGCCAGGGCATAGCCCTCGGCCAAGCCGATGAACGGCACGGATGCTTCGTTCGGCCGCTCTGCCCGGGTGGCGGTGATGACCGGCTTAGCGCGGATCGCGCGGCCGTCGTGCTGACGGCGTTGGTAGCCGAAGGCCCAGTTGGTGAAGGTGGAGGCGGGGATCGCGAGGTAGCCGGCAGCTTCGGCGATGCCGTACAGCGGCGTGGTGAACCGATCGATGGCCATGCTCACCTCCTGATTCACGTCGTTGAGCCATTCCATGATGCCTCAGGTGTGGCGTCACAGGCGGCGTATTTTTGCGTCAACTAGGTATGTCCTCTTTGTTCGGCAGCTGGGTTCAGCACAAGGTCATCAGTTCGCGATCTTCTCCTCATCGTTCGAAGGACGGGCCGTTGCGGTTCGCCCTCTACGCGCGGACCTCCACCGAGGATTTCCAGGATCCGGTCTCCTCGTGTGGGTGGCAGCGTGAGGCGGCGCAGATCCTGGTCACGGGCCGGGGCGTGATCGTGGCCGAGTTCGTGGATGTCGGATATTCGCGGCGGTTACCGTGGAGCGAGCGGCCGCAGTCCGCCGAGCTGCTGATGGCTTTGACCGATCCAGACCGTGGCTGGGACGCGATCGTGGTCGGCGAGTACGAGAGAGCGTTCTGCGGGGATCAGCTCACACAGCTTCTGCCGCTCCTTCAGTCCTACGGCGTCCAGCTGTGGATGCCGGAGACGGGTGGGCCGGTAGATTCAGCAATCCCGATGCATCAGGCGTTGATGCTGTTGCTGGGCGGGCAATCACAGCGGGAGGTGCTGCGGGCCCGCTACCGCGTGCTGGCCGCGATGCGGAACCAGGCTGCCGATCAGGGACGCTTTCTCGGTGGACGGCCGCCGTACGGCTACCGCTTGGTCGACGCGGGTCCGCATCCGAACCGGACGCACGCCCGTTGGGGGCGCCGTCTGCACCAGCTTGACGCTGACCCGGCCACGGCACCGCACGTACGGTGGATGTTCGCGCAGCGGCTGGCGGGCGTCAGCGTGGCGGGGATCGCCCGGATGCTGAACGAACGCGGCGTACCGTGCCCCTCGGACGTGGATCGCGAGCGCTACCCGCACAGGTCCGGGCATGCTTGGACGTTACGGACCGTCGCCGCGATCCTCGGCAATCCGCGCTATACCGGTCGCCGGGTCTGGAATCGTCGGAACAGCGGCGTCGCCGATGCGACCGGGGGTGGCTGGAACGCTCCCCAAGAGTGGGCGATCTCGACGAAGCTGAGCCATCCGGCACTGGTCAGCGACGACGACTTCGTCGCCGCACAGGCGATCCGGGCCGCTCGACCCACCCAGGACGGCAGTCCGCGCGTCTATCTGCTCGCGGGCCTGCTGAAGTGCGGGTTCTGCGGGCGCCGTCTGGATTCGCATTGAGGGTGCGCCATCCTGAAATCGCAGGTGAAAGGGCTTGTGTGATCCCGATTGGGGTGCTCTGCCTGTCGAGGGCCACAGATCATGACGGGAGATCATCTGTCAGCGGGTGATCTGCTGGTTGGTCAACACGAGCAGGGCCCGCAGCAACTCGGTGGCCTGGGCGGCGTCCAGGCGAAGCTTGGTCAGGATGCGCCACCCTTTCAGGTCGGCGAAGCCGTGCTCGACGGATGCGCGTTCGACGCTGATCAGCTGATTGACCTGCTTCTGTGCGCGAGTGAGGGGCTTGTTGCGGGTGGCCTTGTTGCCGGTGATGATCGCGGGCTGGTCCGGGTCGTCGTCCAGGCCGACGAAGCCGAGGTCGGCCAAGGCGGCCAGGCCGGCGTCGCGGAGCTTGGCGGGCAGCTGGTGGTGGCGGGCGGTGGTGATCTCGCTGGATCGCCCGGGCCGGGCGGCGGAGATCCACAGCAGGTTCCCGGCCGCATGGGTGAGCGCCAGGAACAGCAGGCCGTGGCATTTATGCTTCCCTGGGTAGTTTTTCCGATTCTCGGCTCCGCTGCGCCGGCGGGTGCGGACCAAGGTCCCGTCCAGCAGCACGACCTGTCCACCAGCCTTGGCGATCTTCTTCAGTGCGCGGTCCAGGCGCGGGGCGCGAGCGGCCAGCAGCTTGACGGCCTCCTTCACCCAGCGGCGCACGGTGGAGGCCGACACGCCGTTGCCGCCCGCCATGTCGGCCAGACGCTGGTCATGACGGAGTACGGCCAGCACGATGATCGCGATCTTTCCCGGCGGGAGTTTGCGCCAGCGTGACCCGATGTTTTTGAGGTGGCCGCGCAGCAGGCCGGAGACGAAGGTGAGGGTAGCGGTGGACAGCGGTAGCGCCGCGGTGTAAACGATGGGGGCGGTGTCCTCGGCGGAGGAGTTCTTGGTGTTGGTCACACTCGCCAAGCCCCGCCGGGACATCCAGGCGAGGCAGCGTGCGCTGGGCAGGCAGTATCGGCCCGGCTCAGGGGATCGCGGTGAAGGTCCCGGCCACCGTACGACGCAGCCAGCCCCGTTCCTCCAGCCGCTTGAGCTTGGCTCGCGCTCCTTCCACCTGCCCCGGCTCGGTCCCAGCCCGGCACGCTCGCACGCCGTCTTACAAGGCAGCGGAGCATCGGCGGCCTGGACCACCGCCAGCAGCGCTTGATAGTCGGCGGGCAAGGCCTGTACGCCGTCGGTCTCGTGCCGGTAGGGGATCAACCGGCCACCCAGCAGCAGCGCGAGCGCCCGTTCGCGCGGCAGCATCACCGAGTAGACAGGCTCGACCTGCTCGCAGTCCTCCTCGAAGTCCTCGTCCGGCTCGGCACCGTCCAGGCCCTCGTCGGCGAGGATCTGGGCAACGACCTGCTCGGCCACCCGTACCCGGTGCAGGTCGTCCTCGGTCTCGGCCAGGTCTTTGCGCAGGTGCTCGGCGCGGCTGGCCAGTTCGTCGGCGCGTGCGGTCAGCCGATCCAGCAGCGACATCCGTCCCCCACCATCGCATCACTCAGCGCAAAACGATCGGATACGGACGATAACGAGTCGACATGGTTCATCGCAGCAGGATCACCAAAATCCGGGTTTGTCCGTACGACGGATGATCTCCGAGTTGGAAACCCCGCGCCGACCACCTCGAACACACCCAACCGTGATCATACCAGGTCCTTGACCTGCGATTTCAGGATGGCGCATGCCCAATGGGCCCACCAAGTCGAACGCGCACGATCAAGGCCAACTACTCATCGCGCCAGGCGAGAACGTTTCAGCCCTGGCGGTCCTCACCCTGGAGATGCAACGCTCAAATGGCTCAATAGCCCTCGCGCTTCCTCATCAGCTCTTTCACTTCGCGAAACGCCTCTTCCTTTCGAAATGCACGCGGCCATCCGTACGAACGGTAGAGATATCGAACGTATAGCATGTCCTTATCGGTCCCCCAGCTTGGATCGGTTTGCTTCAAGACCTCCCTCTCGCTCAACGCTTCGCCCAACCTATCTGCGTCCGCGTCCGTGAAATTCGAGCCGTTGTGGCAGAGCTCCATCATCGCTCTGCCAGGACAGGGGAAAATCTCCAGATTCCAAAGGCTTCTTTTCAAGTCGATAAAATATTTTTTGAGATCTATCTCATTGTAATGCATCCTTGCTACAGCTTCGCCGACCACGCCTTTTTTCACATCGAAAAAGAGGGTAACGCCGCCACTCTCGAAACCCTCAGCAAAGACGAAGACGTGGTCGGGCGCCGCGTCTTCGTCGATTTCGTAGTCATAGTCATCGTATTCGTATTCGTATTCGTACTCTACCTCCGTAAGTCGCTCCCTGTCGAACGTTCTGTAGTCGAGCAAATGTGATTTGTAGTGTATATGCCCAAGACTGTCATCGTGGTCCGAGGTGGGATCTTCGAGGTACGGAAGATTTTTCAAAACTTCGATGACGAAATCGGACTTGAAACCGGCGCACTTCTCGGGCGTGTAACTGGGCCATCCTCCCGGAGGCGGCATGACAAGGTCCTCAGGATTCCGGTGCAACGTCGTCAAAAAGGTCAAAAAATCCAGTACGGTAGTCGTAATTTCAGAGACCGAGTAAACCGGCAGTTTTTTTTCGTTGTGCATTCTCTCACCTTTCCTTGTGGCGAATTGTGCTGTAGACTACCAAGAGCGTGGGTGAGTATATCTTCAGAGCCCATCAGTTTCTGTCCCGGTCCGGTCATCGCGGTCGCCTGTCCGTCGCTGCTCATCGGCTGGCCGGGTCTGGCGGTGCTGGTCGCGAGCCGGTCGCCCTGTTCATCCTCGTGTCGGTGCCGCCCTGGTGGGCGCGGCCGCCACGTACGGCGGGACCCCGGCAGGCCCAGAGCAAGGCGCTGGAGGATGCTCGCCAAGCCCGGCGCGAGGCCAGGAGACCAGGCCGTGGCCACTTTGGCAAAGCGTTTGGGGACTTGCATCAGCATGTCCGCCAGGGCCGAAGCGCCGGCCACCTCGCAGCGCCGGTGTTCACCGGCGCGCCTTCGGACATTGCAATCTCTCCCTACTTGACACGCTGCCGCCCTTCCCCATGTTCGCGGCTTTCCCGCGCTCGGAGTACTACGGCGGCTCCGCCCCACCCGCGCCTTCACCTGGCATCGCGTCTATCCCCGCCCCATTCCCTCTGGGTGAGAGTGAGACAAGGAACAGTCACGGGTGGTTCCCACGTTCACTGCTGTTCGGTTGACAGGTTAGGCATCCGGCTCTACCCCTGCGGCATCGTCATCGGCTACGCCGTAGACTTTCACCGTGACCTCCCGATCCGGGCTGATGAGACCTGGCCTGGAGTTCCCCACACACCTTCATGCTTATATGTGCAGGTGCGCACCGCCTCCCAGCCCAAATCCACCGGGTTAGAGCTGGTGCAGAATGAAGAGGCGTAACGCAACCGGTTCCTCTCGTATACCTTCCCGCTTCGCTCACCGCGCCCGATCCATCCGGCAGTTCTGGACCAACGCGACTTTGTCGAGGATGCTCCCACCCTCCCCGGCGATCCCCGGCTCGGGCTTCCTCCAGCTTCTCTCCACCGCTACGACGGTGAAGAGGAACACAGTGTCTCCAGGGCAGGGCACTCTTGGAAAGGTCGAACGATCCTCTCAATAATCGTTCAGCTCAATAAAATATGAATGCGTCTCATGCTTCAGAATGTGCTCCTGCTTCCCGCCGTCCACGGTTCGGGAGCGGGGTGGCGGTGAAGACCTGGCGGGGATCGTAGGACTGCTTGGCCGCGATCAGGCGTGCCGCGTGGGTGCCGTAGGCGTGCGCGACCTGTTCGTCCTGATCCGGTAGGAGGAAGTTGGGGTAGCCGCCGGGCAGGGCGTGTGGTTCCAGCGCCATCCTGACGTCTTCGGCCCATTTCCGGTACACACTGGCGTCTTCGTCCGGTCCGCGACCGGCTGAAATCTCGACGACGACATGGCTGGTGCGCAGGCCGAAGGCGGTGTCGTCGGCGCCGACGCGGGTGGCGGCGCCGTGGAACTGCCGTATTCCGATTCCCGCTCCCGGCCCGGGGCGTGCTTCGGCGGAGCTGATGAGGAGATCGATGATCTCGGGCGTCAGTGCGGAGACGGTGCGGGTGCGCAGGTCCCAGTGCATGCCGTTGGAGACGGCCTGGTCGAACTGCTCCAGCAGGTCTTTCTGCGTGGTCGGGCCGATGGAGCTGGTGATCGGGGTGCCGAGCCGCAGGACGTCGCCGACGGCGGCATCGGCGTGCCGTCGCTCACCGGACCAGACGGGCACGGCGAGCAGGCACGGTCCGACATCGGGGACGAAGGTCATTTCGAGCAGGAGGGTCAGCCCGTCGGAAGCACTCGCGGTCAGCTCCGCGTACCGGGCCAGCACCGTCGCTGCTTCTTCCCAGGGGAACAGGACCATGCCGCCGACGAGGCCGTGATCGGGATGGAGGCGGACGCGCATCCTTGTCACCACACCGAAGTTCCCACCGCCGCCGCGCAGCGCCCACAGCAGTTCGCGGTCGTCCTCGGTCGAGACGAGCCGCCCGTCGGCAAGCACGACCTCGGCTCCGAGCAGGTTGTCGGCGGCCAGTCCGGCCGTGCCCAACAACAGGCCGTAGCCTCCTCCCAGGGAGAGCCCGGCCATGCCGACGACCCCAACGGTCCCGGTGGCGACGTTCGCGCCGTGCGATGCGGCAGCCGCGACGACGTCACCGGCCAGGCTCCCGCCTCCGATCACTGCAGTGTCCCGCTCGATGCGCACATCACGCATATCACCGAGGTCGATCACCAGTCCGCCCTCGTACAATGCCCGGCCGGCCCAGTCGTGACCACCTCCGCGCACCGACAGACCGACGCCGCATTCCTGCGCCGCAGTAACGGCGGCGGCGACCTCCGCATCTGTACGCGGCCGCACGACCAGAGCCGGGCGTGTGGTCACCGCGCCGTTCCAGAGCGTCGACGTGCCGGCATACTCCGCGTCACCCGGGCGGTGCACGCAGTCAACCCGCAACCGCTCCCTGAGACGACAGGCCAGTTCGGCGATCGCATTTGCGGAGCACATAGTCTTCCTTCTCGATGTTCTCGTAGCAACGGCAACTTGCTGTATCGGGTCATCGTTCGCGGGCTCCCTACGGAAGGGAAACCTCGTAAACGACATCATCAGCACATGGCCAGAGATCCGGCTGCCGAACCGGGAGTGTGCGTCCTGTCGCAGGCGCTGTCCGGCTGTGCTCAGCCTAGGAAACGTGGCACCGTCTATGCTTGAACGCCAGTGCCATGGCGATAGGACATCAGCGCCGCGGAGAGAACGAGGTGAGCATGACAGTGACGGGCAAGCCAGAATCCAGCGGGATGTTCGCCGCAGATGCCACCACACCCGGCACCGTGGAAGCGCGCTTCGGCCACTTCTGGCGCGAGTGGGAAGAACAGCTCGGCATGGAGCACCCGGTGCCCGACTTCACGCCTGGCAGCACTGGAGACTTCCGAATCAGTGCCCGTGCCGTCACAGCGCATGACTCGCTGATCGCCGATGTCTACAGCGAGTCGCTCATCGGTACCAACACCAGCTCACCCCGCCAAAGCGACGAGCAGGTGGTGATGCACGTAGTACGGCACAACGCGTGGCGATTCGCCCGGCCGCGCCAGGGCGAACACACCGTCCCCGCAGGGCACTTCATGCTCCACCGCAGCGGCCCGCCGACGTTCGAGGAGGCGCGGCGCACCACGGCGACGGTACTGCTCCTGCCCGCGTCCCCCTTGTCCCACCTGATCCAGGACCGGCTCATCGCCGGACCGGCATCCTCGGCCGAGATGCGGCTGCTCCTGGGCCAGCTGAACCTGGTCGACCAGAACGCCCGGGACCTCACCCCGGCAGGCGCGCTGGCCGCCCGCGACGCCCTTCTCGAACTGGTCAAGGGGGTGCTGAGGCAGCAGGCGGATGGCACCGAACCCCATCTCGGCCCCGCACTGGCTCAGGCGGCGAAAGACCTCGCGGACAGCCGGCTCGCCGATCCGGACCTCTCCCCGTCGATGCTGGCCCGCGAACTCGGCGTCTCCGTGCGCACGCTGTACCGGGCGTTCGCGGCAGTCGAGGATAGCGTCGCGAGATACATCCGCCGCCGCAGGCTCGAACAAGCCCGGCTCGAACTCCTCAACCCGGTTGGTCGGCCGAGCGTCGCGGAGCTGGCCGCCCACTGGCAGTTCGCCGACAGCAGCCATTTTATCCGCGCCTTCAAGAGCCAGTATGGTCGTACCCCTGTCGAGTTCGCCCGTACGGCCACACACCCAGGGCGGGTACCAGCGCAGTGACGTGGAGCTGACCTGAGCCACGAAATAGGGCAGCCCGAGCCTGCGGTGGGGCGTATCCCGAGCGGCCCGAACTCGACGAGAGCGAAGATCCGGTCCGGGAAACGGCGCAGGACCTTCTCGATCTGCTCCAGCTTCGCCTCGTACTCGGGGCCCGGGGACTCCTTCCACGTCTTGGTGCGCTGGAAGCTGATGCCGCGGCGGGCGAGCAGGCCCCGCAATGCCTCGCCGTCGGCGATCGCGTAGAGGTGTTCGACGCGGGCCTTCTTGTCTGCATAGTCGGGATCGCAGGATGCCTACCAGGTCTTCAGGCGTTGAAATGAGACACCTTCCTCACGGAGCAGGATGCGCAGGCCCTCGTGGCTGGTATCGTCGACCACTCCCTCGCGACCGGGGTGCAGATGGCGTCCAGGACACCGCCGCGGAAGCATCGGAGAAAGCTTTTTCGGCTGGCTCTAGGTTGGCATCCTCCTCACCGCCGACGCGGTGCTGCGACCGGCCGGGCGGGTCCGGGGTAGGAAGAGGGCTGTGAGCAGGCCGATCGCCATCGCGCCCATCGCGATCAAGAAGGAAACGCGGAAGCCGTGCATGGTCGGGACCGCGACCCCGTTCACGTCGTCCGCGGTGTTGACGATGACCATGCCGATGACGGCGCTGGAGGCCGAGGAGCCGATCGAGCGCATCAGGGTGTTGAGGCCGTTGGCCGCGCCCGTCTCCGAGGCGCGGACGGCACCGGTGATCAGGGCGGGGAGTGAGGAGTAGGCGAGGCCGATGCCCGGACCCAGGATCACCGTGATGACGAAGCTCTGCCAGGGGGCGCTCATCAGGCCGAGGCCGGCCCCGTAGCCGATCGCAATGATCACCATGCCGAGGATCAGGGTGACCTTGGGGCTGTGCTTCGCGGACAACCGGGCGTAGAGGGGGGTTGTGAGCATCATGGTCAGGCCGAGCGGTGCCACGAGCAGGCCCGCGACCACCATCGACTGGCCGAGGCCGTAGCCGGTGGCCTTCGGCAGCTCTAGCAGTTGGGGAAGGATCAGCGAGGCGGCTAGAAAGAAGATGCCGACCGTGATCGAGGCGAGGTTGGTGAAGAGCACCGCGGGGCGAGTCGTGGTGCGCAGGTCCACCAGCGGTGCCTTGAGACGTAGCTCCATCATGCCCCACAGGACGAGCACGGCCGCCGCTGCGACGAACAGCCCGAGGGTGGTCCCGGAGGTCCAGCCCCAGTCGCTGCCCTTGGTAATCGGCAGTAGGAGAGGACCAGACCGGCAGACAGCCCGATCGCGCCCAGGACGTCGAAGGTGCCCTGCGCGCGGGTCGGGGATTCGGGGACGGCGAGGAGGGTGAGGGCGATGCAGAGGACGCCGAGGCCGGCGGCGCCGTAGAAGAGGGCGTGCCAGTCGGTGTGCTGGGCGACCAGGGCCGCGGCGGGCAGGGCGAGGCTGCCGCCGACGCCCATGGAGGAGCTCATGAGGGCCATCGCCGAGCCGAGTTTCTCGCGGGGGAGTATGTCGCGCATCAGGCCGATACCGAGGGGTATCGCGCTCATCGCGAAGCCCTGGAGGGCCTGGCCTGCGATCATCGTGAGCAGGTCGCTGGTGAGGGCGCTGACGAGCGCGCCGATGACCATCGCCGCGAGGCTGAGGATCAACATGCTGCGCTTGCCGTGGAGGTCGCCCAGGCGGCCCATGATCGGTGTGGCGACGGCGCCGGAGAGCAGGGTCGAGGTGATGACCCAGGTCGCGTTGCTCGGTTCGGTGCCCAGCAGTTGCGGCAGGTCTTTGATCAACGGGACCAGCAGGGTCTGCATCACCGAGACCACGATGCCCACGAAAGCGAGCACCGGGACGAGGGCCCCGCTTGCTCTGGCTGCGGGCTGGTCGGTCGACGTGTGCGTCATGAAGAAGGCCTCCAGGCCTGGGGTGGGGTGATTCCGTGCGGGACGGCTCGTGGCTTCCCACACGCTGAGCTGGGTGCGAACAAGGCATGGGGGACGTTGGCCAATGCACCACCGCCATCGACCGCGGTGCCGGCCCCGGCATTGACGCCCAGCCCGTCCGACTCCCCCGAGGGAAGGCTGCTCACGAACCAACGAGGCACACCCGCACCGCTCCGAAGCGGTGATCCACCTCGCGGTGATCGGCCTATGGCCCGCAGACGCGTGGATGGGACCATCCCGAACTGGCGGGGAGCCTCATCCGGGACCGAACGCGAAACGCGGACCGAAGGCTCACTCGGAGACTGACGCTGTCTTGGGGTTGGCTGTTGCCCATGCGCCGAGGGCGAAGCGATCGCCTTCCCGTCGGACTTCCACCGCGCCCGTACCACCGAAGTGCGCGGGGACGAGCAGCTCCCGTTCATCGGCCGCCCGCCCGAGAATCCGGCGGCGACTGGCCACCGCTTGTTCCGGGGCCAGGCAGGCGTTGCTGTTGCAACAGGGCTGGAGGATCTGCACCGGGCTGTTCAGCAGGTCTCCGACGAAAACCGCCCGGTCGCTCCCGGATGCGAGTCGCAGCACGGACGAGCCGGGGGTGTGGCCGGGCGCAGACTCCAGGGTGAGGTGTTCGTCGATGCGATGGCGGCCGTCCCACAACACGGCCTGTCCGGCCTGGTGGATGGGCGCGATGCTGTCTTCGTAGATCAGGCGGTCGACCTTCTGCGCACCGTTCCCGTACGCGTTGTCCGGACCGTAATGGAAGTCGTCTGCGACAGGAATGAGGTATTGGGCGTTGGGAAATGTCGGTACCCACTGCCCGTCTGCGTCGACGGTGTTCCAGCCGACGTGATCGACGTGGAGGTGGGTGTTGACGACGACGTCCACATCCTGCGGGCGCACACCAGCCCTCGCCAGAAGGCCGGGGAAATCACTCTGAGACCGGTGGAAGGGCCCCATGCCCGGTCGCTCGCGCCCGTTGCCCGCGCCGGTGTCGACCAGGACGGTCCGCCCACCGCTGCGCAGCACCCAGGTCTGCAGAGCAAGCACCGCCCGGTCGCTGTCCGGCTCCCAGTGGTCCGGGATCAGCCAGTCCTCGTTGTCCTTCCATGTATCGGCACCGACTGCCGGGAACATGTCTGAGGTGGGCAGGAACGGTTCGTGCCATTCAACGACCCGGATGACCTCGACGTCCCCCAGCACCATGCTCTGCGCACTCTCGTTCTCGTTCGTCATGTGCTCGAACCTAAGAACGCCGAACGATCCTCTCAATGCGCGTCTAGCTCAATAAAATACGAATCCGTCTCACACGGCATACGAGAGATAATCTGGACGGATGGATGTGGTGAGCGATGCGATCTCTGCCGTGCACCTCGGGCACCCCTGGTTTCACCGGGTGCGGACGAGTGGGAGCTGGTGCGCGCGGATGGACCCGTACGATGGCGCGGGCTTCTACGTCGTCTTGAAGGGAAGCAGTTGGCTGCTGACCGACGGCGGCACCCTGGTAACTCTCGGTGTGGGTGACGCGGTGCTGTTGCCTCGTGGCACAGGCCATGTGATCGCCGATTCCCCCGTCGATGCGGCGGTTGCGGAGGAGAGGGCGGTGCCGTTCGAGCAATGGCTTGTGGGGGCAGGGCCGCGGGCCCGGCCTGGTCGTGACGAGACGGAGATGCTCTGCGGCAAGTACTGGCTCGACTGCAGCCGCATTCACCCGCTCATGGCAGAGTTGCCCGAGGTCGTCCACCTTCCCAGCCGAGTAGGCAGCCACCTCGAACTCCGTGCCGCGATCGATCTGCTCTCCGGTGAGTTGGACGAGGTGCGGCCCGGCTCCTGCATGGCGCTCCCGAGCCTGCTCAACCTCCTCCTCGTCTACATGATCCGTTCCTGGATGACCGAGGCCACCAGCGGAGTATGGCCTACCGCATTGGGCGACCCGGTGACGGCCGCCGCCCTGCGGGCGATGCACTCGAAACCGGCTGCGCCGTGGAGCATCGACCGCCTGGCCGCGGAGGCAGGCGTCTCCCGTCCCACCCTGGCACGCCGGTTCACCACCCTGGTCGGCCGCCCTCCGATGACGTACCTCACGTGGTGGCGCGTGATTCTTGCCGCCACCCTGCTCCGCGACACCCCGGAAACGCTGGCCACCATCGCCGGCCGAGTCGGCTACAGCAGCCCGTACGCGCTCTCACACGCCTTCGAAAGGGAGTTCGACATTACACCGGGGCGATATCGAGCGAAGGCCGCAGACCGCTCCGCTCCCACCGCAAACCCTCAACTGGAAACAAACTGACATCGGAAACTCGGTCAGGCCTGACTTCCACAGTCATCGTGAAACGGCACCCGCAGTCGCGCGCACGCCTCGCCAGTTGACGAAGTGAAGACCTCCGCCAGTTCCCGCCTAGAGGCTCTCCAGCGATTACGCCGCGTGCGTGACAGGGGTTGCGTGGATGACCTCGTGGCAGGGCTGGCAGACCACGAGGGTCTTACGCCGTTTCCTGGCCATGAAGGCCGCCCACGCGGGCTGGCCTGGTCCTGGTGTTCCGAGGTGGGCGAGTTTGGCGACTTGGTGGACAGCCACCGTGCCGCATTGCCCACACAACTCGCACCTGCGTGTACGGAGCCGATGGATCAGCTCCTTGCGGGGTGTGGGCACCAGAAGCTCCAGCGGCCGGATCACCGGCTGGTGGGCAGTGTTGCCCGACCGGAACTCCAGCACAGTCAGCAGTTGGATCAGGCCGCGCCGGTAGTGCCCGGTATAGGAAGCCCTCAGCGTGGTCTGCACCGTGCGGCGGTACTCGGGGCCCTTAGTCTTGCACTCGTGAACCAGGTCGCGCAGCGTCTTCTCGCCGCCGCGGACCGCCGGGAACACCACCTGCCGCACCGTCTCATCCGGCGAGGCCAGCGCGGCGTCGGCCACCTGGAACAGGATGTTCTCCTTGCCCGACACCCGTTCAAGGCGTTGACCAGCTCCTCGGTGACCCGCCGCTCGGCGCGGGCGCCGATCCGGTACACGGTCGCGATCAGCAGGTCCACCAGGGCGTCGGTGACTCCCGCTCCCGCTCCACCAGCAACGTGACCGCCGATGCCGCCGAGCGGCGGGCGCGTCGGCGCAGATGCGAGGGCGACTCCACCGCGCCGCGGAATCGCCAGTTGGCCAGCACCTTCGGGGCCGCATCGGCGAACAGCCCCGCCGGCAGCTCGATCGCGCGGATCGCGTTCAGCATCGAGTCCAAGCTCACGTTGCCCGGCATCGCCTTGATCAGTGACAGGACCGAGCCCTCGTCCCCGTCCTCATCGTCCCCCGTCCTCATCGTCCCCCGTCCTCATCGTCCTCGTCGTGGACGTTCTGGCCGTCGTCGAGCCCGTCGACGTCGCCGGCTTCCTCGAGGCCGCCGCTGTCTCCGCCGATGAGCCTCACCGAAACGGCCCGGAATGCGTCCTTTCGGGTGGCTGGATCGAGCGCCAGCATCAACCGTGGGTCTCCAACAGCGCCGCGTACACGGCGATCATCGTCACGTCTTGCTGGCAGGCGGTGAAGAAATCTGCCGCCCAAGAAGTCGACCCCTATGGTGGATCCCCTCTCGGGCGCCGGATCGAGCCCTTCCTGCTTGAGGATCTCCCCGACCGTGGACGGAGCGATTCGGCCGTTGGCTCTTGCATGGACGTGTTCATGATGTGGACCACAGTGCTCGATAACAGCGTGGGCAGCGGTGCTGAGTCGGTGTGGATCAAACGGCTGTTGGTGTGGTCGGCTGGCGAGTTCGCGCGCGCAGGTAGTCGGTGAAATCTTGCACGTGGCGGTTGTCGCGGTAGGGCTGCAGGCGGGTGGCGAAGGCGTGCAGGTGGGTGGTGGCGCGAGCGGAGGTGAGGTCTTTGGCTGCGTCGACGGCGGCGCGGGCATGACTTATGGCCGCCTCGATTTCGCCCATGCCGAGGTGGCCTTCAGCCAGGCTGGTCTGGGTGAGCTGAACCGAACGCGGGTAGCGGCTGCCGAAGCCGGCCATCGCGTGTTGCTGGGAGGCGATACCACGCTGGAACGCGCCGGCCCCACGCCAGCACAAACCGCCTTCCCCGGCTAGTTCGGCTTCGCTGAGATGGGCGACCCAGGCCGGATCACGCTCGTGTGGTCCCTGAGCGAATTGCTGATCAGCCTGAGCCAGCATGGCCGACACCTGGCGGATGGTGTGGCTGTCGGCTCGACGGTCCTGCTCTGCGGCGCCGATCGAAAGCGCGTGGGCGCGGCGCAGGCTGAGCGCCGCGTGTACGCGCGGTGTGGCGTGTGCTTGGGTTCTGCGTCGGCGGCGGCGCTGGCCAGCCGTACCGCCCACCGGCCACCCCCGATGCGGTGACCGAACTGAGCGAGGTGGGCAAGGTCCGGCGGGCCGCACGAGCAGCAGGACGCCGGCTCGGCTGGCAGATCCGCTCCCATGCCACC
This sequence comes from Nonomuraea diastatica, assembly GCF_004349015.1. NCBI lineage: Bacteria > Bacillati > Actinomycetota > Actinomycetes > Streptosporangiales > Streptosporangiaceae > Nonomuraea > Nonomuraea diastatica. The sequence goes on along the minus strand of NZ_SMKP01000113.1, from coordinate 12,321 downwards.
GACGACGGGACCATCGCCATCATCGATGACCGCGACCCACCTCCGCAGATCCGGGAGCTGGCGGCCCGCCGGTCCGCCGAAGCGGCTCGGCCGCTATCGCCCAGGAGCAGGCCGAGGACCGTATGCGCCGCACCAGCTCCCACCATCACCCTCCCCACCAGCTCCCCAGCTCCGGCGCGTGACCCGGTAAGCGGGCTCGTCCCTGTCGGCGGCGATCCTGAGCCGTCATCAAATCGGGCGGCTGTCCGCCGCGCCTGACGCAAGCTTGACCCGATACTTTCGACGTCACCCCATCACCGCATGTCAAGGCCGCTTTCCAGGCGTGACGTCACAGCAGCCACCTCCCCTGCCGTCCCACGGGCATACCCCCGCTGCGGAGCGTTTTCGCAGGTCATCCGTGGTTCCGGAGCATGACACGACCTTGGGGTGCTCTTTGCCGTGCCCGATGTCTGATCATTTCTTGCCCGGTTCCTGCCCGGTTTCTGCACGGGCACTGTGGCGGGATGGCGACGTCTCAACCGACAACGCCTTTCGGGAGCTTCGCCATGTCCCACTTTTCAGCCCCTCTCGCTGCCAGCACCGCCGATACGGCCAGCACCGGCACGACCATCACCGGTCCAGCCGCCGACCATCCGACCGCAACCCGCCCGTCCACGGCCCGCCTGACCCCTGCTCGCTCCTCGCCCACCGGTGACGTCGGCGCCAACAAGGCGCCGTCCGGCCAGACGCCGAAAGGCCACGGCAGCCAGCTGCCCCGCTTCCCCGTTCGGTCGTCCGCTTGGCCGGCTTTCCGAGCGTCCTGGCAGTCTCGCAGCAGAGCCCCGTCATCTCGGATGTCGACTTCGAAGATGTGGAAGTCGGGCTGCCCCCAGGTGACCCGGCCCTGGGCACGCAGTGCGGCGATGCCCTTCAACATCGTGCCGAGAAGGGGCTGGGTCGCGACTGGCTTGAGAATCGCCCTGCGCTCCTCGGGCTGGGCGCGTTCGGCAAGCGGTCCGGCTCGGTACACCTCGCGGTACACGGTCATGATGGCTTCCTTGTCCGTGGTGGGGCTGGGAGTCGGCGTGGTGGGAGCGGCCGAGTGCTTGGCTGCAAGGGTCGGGCCCGGGTGGTGCTCGCCGGACTGACAGCCGGCGACGCCGCCTACTGCGGTGACGATCAGTGCCACCACCAGCATAATTTGCCGGGATCTTGGGGAATCGACCCTCACCCACCAGAATCCTCACTGAGAGAAGCTGATCAACTACATATGGTTGCCAGATCAGGGTAGCCGCCGTCCTCCGGCTGCTGACGGCCCAGCCAGCTGATCATTACGTGATGTTTATCCACTGGCTCTGGCATGAGAATCGGTCGGCACGCACGCCTTCGACCGGGACCTCGCCTCTTTGGGCCTCAGCTGAGTAGTTGTAGAACCCTTACGGCCTGGCGTTCCAGGGTGCCCACCGGGTTGTGTGGTGTGGCCGGCCCCTTCGGGCCGAGTTGAAGGAACCAGCCGAGCGCGATCAGGCGGCGAAAGCCCGGACTCGTTCGGCTTCTTCTGGGGCGAGATCGATGTGGGCCAGTAGGTGTTGCAGCGTCAAGGGTGCCGTCGAGTCGGGAGATATGTTCGGCTGTCTCGCCAAGTTCGAAGGCGCGATCATTGCGGCCGGAGTCCTCCCAGGGCTGAAGCGTTCTCGACTGGTGGGACACAGGCGGGCCTGTCACGGGCCGGGCTGAGGGCACCCCCGGGGCACGAATGACAAACGCGACCCCCGATGATCGTCGGTTGTCTACGCCAGTCGATCAAGAACAGGGGCCGCGTTCGCGTGCCATCATCCCCGATCGACGTGCTCGCCCGCCACCTGGGGCACGTCACCGTCGCCGACCCGCTGACCGATCCGCTCGATCTGCCGGCCCTGGCCGAGGTACTGGATGCGGTGCCCGACCCGCGCAGCCGCCGGGGGCGCCGCTACCGGCTCGGCCCGCTGCTGGCGTTATCCCTGCTCGCCGTGCTCGGCGGAGCAACATCCCTCGCGAAGATCACCCGGTTCATCGCCGGATACGACCCAGACCTGCGCGCCCGAGCAGGCCTGCCCGGCACGCTCCGACTCGCCGCCAGCACCCTAGGACGACTGCTCGCCCGCATGGACGGCGACGCCTTCGACACCGCCACACCTATTTGGCCTCGCTCGCCGCCTGTGTCCCGCCAGCCACCACGAGCAGCCCGTCCTGGGGCCGGACCGCGCTCGCCGGCCTGGCCGTGGACGGCAAGACCCTGCGTGGCAGCCGCACCGCCGACACCACAGTCCATCTGCTGGCCGCCACTCGCCATGACACCCAGGTCGTCGTGGCCCAGCGGCAGGTCGAGGCCAAGAGTAACGAGATTCCCTCGTTCACACCCCTGCTGTCCGGGCTGGATCTGTCGAGCGTGATGATCACCGCCGACGCTCTGCACACTCAGCACGCCCACGCCCGGCAGATCGTCGAGGCGAGAGGTCACTACCTGTTCATCGTCAAGGGCAACCAACCCACCCTGCTGAGCCGACTCAAGGCGCTGCCCTGGCGCGAAGCGATCCTCAACGACCGCACCGACGAGCAAGAACACGGCCGCCGCGAGATCCGCCGCATGAAGATCTGCACCGTCCGCCCGGGACTGCCCTTCCCGCACGCCGCCCAGGCGATCCAGGTCAAACGCCGCCGCACCGACCACCGCACCGGCAAAACCACCATCGTCACCGTCTACGCCGTCACCAGCCTCCCACCAGGACGGATCACCCACGCCCAGCTCGCCGCACTGATCCGCGGCCACTGGAGCATCGAAGCCCTGCACCACATCCGCGACGTCACTTACCGCGAAGACGCCTCCCGCATCCGGACCGGCGCCGCACCCCGAATCATGGCCGGCCTCCGCAACCTCGCCATCGGCCTGGCCCGCCTGATCGGCTGGACCAACATCACCGCCGCCACCGACCACTACCGCAGCCACCCCACCGACGGCCTTCAGCTACTCGGTTTCACAACATGAGAACGCTTCTTTGGCCCTGCCGGGGCTAGCCACGTCTTTCCGCGAGCCGCTGATGAAAGGGAGCATAGTCGTGGTCGGGGAAGAGTTCCGGAAACACATCCAGCATCGCCTCCATGGCTTCCGCGGCCGCCAGGAAGTCGATGTCCCCTAGGGAAACGTCGGTGTAGAGGTGTTGCCAGCCGTAGACACCTTTGGTGACCAGCAGCGCATCGAGGTACTCGTCGTAACCCAGATTCAGCTTGAACGCGCCGTGCGGCCCGTCGAAATACCAGACCTCCGGTGACGACATCCCGGGAGAGATGCGCAGGCCAGCCAGGGTGCCGCCACCGCCGCGCGGGTGCTCGTCGAAGACGCGAAGTTCCGAGTAGACGCGGCGCTCCTCCTCCGGAGTGTCGTCAGTGGCAAGTTCGGCTCCGACCGTGAGCATGGCGGCACCGATATGGCGGATTGAGAACTCGCCCGTCAGGTACAGGCCGGGGCGCTCTATGGCCCAGTGGCTGGACAGTCCCTCGAAGCGAAGGAAGGTGCGATGCAAGGTCGGATCCAGATGAACGCCTTCCTCGTCGGCGATGAGCTCGAAGGTCTCCGAGGCGTCCCCGATCATTTCCTCGATCGGCCCTCGCTCCTCGTAGAGGATCTTCACTTCGGAGCAGTTGGTCAGTTCGTCGAGCATGGCGAGATAGCGCGCTTCGTAGTCGAGCAACTCCGACATGAAACCTCCGGCCATCGCCGTTTCCTGGGAACATCCGCGACCAAGATCGCAGCATATAGTCGGCCCTCCATGAGGGCGAAACCCCTCAGTTGGACAATCAGCGATCATCGGGCGTCGCGTTGTTGCCTCCGCGCGGGTGTCTCGGCTCCGCGTTCCGGTCCCACTCACGCGTCTCACCAGCCGAGAACGCTTCGCCCCTGGGAGTCCTCCCAGTCGATGAGCCACACACGACGCTCGCGATCGTCCCAGAGGTAATTGGCGTGGTTCCCATCCGCCAAGCCCATGACAGGTGGGAAAGGGTTGGCGATGAGCTTGTCGGGTACGTCGGAGGCCAGCCAGGCGGCTCCCGCTCGGAATGCCTGGTGTACGAGTGGATCGTCGCCGAGATCGGGGTGCTTGTCGGCCCAGGTTCGGGCATTGTTCACGGCTGTTGCGGGTCCCCAGGGCGCGGGTTCGAGCGCTTCCACTACCCGGGTGGGGATGTCCTGGTGGAGTCGGTTGAGTGCGGTGGCCATCGCTCGGATCTGCTCGTCAGTGGCATGTTCGCCGCGGAGCACATGACCCGGCAGTCTGCTCATCGTGATCGTGGGTGGATGGGCGTGGAGCGCGGTGTCCACAGGTGCGGGGGCGAGGCCGGGCGTGTGCTCAGCAAGAAGCGTCAGCGCAGTCCACTCTCGGTGATGTTCTCCCCGATCCCATGACCTGTACCTCTTGACCACGACGTCGTCGCCGAGTTCGAGGTTGTGGGTGCTAAACCGGTCAGGCATGCGCTCGCGTCACCCTTTCGTTCCTTCCTCCGGAGGCCTGAGCAGTTCGCGCGTCTGTTCCTCGGAAAGGACGGGCTTGAGGTTATCTCAGGCCGCTGCGGTGCACTTCGATGATCGATGGCGCGGGATCGCTCGAGCTCCAAGCGCACCGCCCGCGTGCTCGCATCAATAGTGCTGTTTCGTCCACGCTTAGTGGCGCTACGTGTCCGGTAACGGAGTGTCACGTGCCCAATGGGGCTGTTTTCTGATTTGTGATGATCGAGCGTCTTGTCGGGATGGTGGGGATTTCTTACGTTGATCGTCAGAAAGTGATCAGCTCCGCCGGCCACCTCCGCCCACCCGGACGCGGCCGACCGCACCTGGACTCATCTGTATGACGCCGCGGGCAACCAGACAACCACCATCCAGCCAGGCAGCGTGCGTATCGACCGCATCTTCGACCACCTCGGCCGTCTCACCAAGGAGACCGGCACCGGCGGTGGTGCCGCCGATGCCGAACGGACCTTCGGCTACGACCTGGCCGGCAACCTCACTGCCGCCGGTGACCTCACGATCGACTACAACGACCGCGGCCTGCCGCTGGCAGTCTCGCGCGGCGCCACGCAGGAGACCACCTACACCTACGACGAGCTCGGCAACGCCACCCAGCGGATCGGCGCCGCCGGAGCAGCCACCTTCACCTACGACAACGCCAACCGCCTGAAGACGGCCACGGACCCGGTCACCAGCCGCACCCTCACCTACGGCTACGACCCAGCCAGCCGCCTGAAGACCGTCACCGCCACCAGCGGCCAAGCCAGCACCCAGACCATCGACTACGACGACATGAATCGGGTCACAGGCCAGACGTTGAAGAACGGCTCCGGCACCCAGCTTGCCAAGATCACCTACGGCTGGGACAACGACGACAACCTCACAGCCAAAACCACCACAGGCACCGCCGGAGCAGGCACCAACACCTACACTTACGACCATGCTGGTCGGCTTACGTCCTGGACCGCCCCGGGCGGTGCGGTGACCGCATATGAGTGGGACGCCTCCGGCAACCGCACCAAGGCCGGAAACGCAACGTTCACCTATGACGAGCGTAACCGGCTGATCAGCGGCGACGGCGCGGATTACACGTACACGGCGCGAGGCACCCTGGCCACCAGCACCAAGGCGGGTGCGACGACGAACTACACCTTCGATGCCTTCGACCGCCTGATCGCCGACGGCGACAACCTCTACAGCTACGACGCCCTCAACCGCGTTACCAGCCGCATCCGCGGCACCGCCACGCAGACCTTCTCCTACGCAGGACTCGGCAACGACCTTGCCGCCATCACCGACAGCGGCGGCGCTGCCCAAGCCAAGTACTCCCGCGACCCAGGCGGTTCACTGCTCGGGCTCAAGGAGGGCGCCGGCGCGGCCGTCGCAGCGTTGAGTGATCTGCACGGTGATGTGGTGGCCACCTTCACCACCAGCCTGCAAAGTTCCGTCGCCTACGACCCTTTCGGCACGGTCACCGCCCAGACCGGCGGCAAGGTACAGCTCGGCTACCAGGGCGAGTACGCCGACCCGGACACCGGCAAGGTCAACATGCATGCCCGCTGGTACCAGCCCGGCACCGGCACCTTCACCAGCCGCGACACCGCCACCCTCAACCCCAGTCCCTCCGTCCAGACCAACCGCTACACCTACGCCAACGCCTCACCACTCACCGGCACCGACCCCAGCGGCCACTCCACCACCGTCGGCTCCATCGCCGGCCCCGGAAGCTCGGTGTACACGCCAGGCATCGGTTACCAATCGGCGATCGACGTGTACGCCCAGCACGGCATCGTGATCGGCGACGGCTCGGCCAGCGGTTCAGGCGGCGGACAATGCATCGGCAGCTGCGGCCGAAGTGAAATAGGCGGCGCAGGCATCGCCTGCGACACCTACGGCAACTGTGGTGCCGCTGGCTCCCTTGCCGAAGCAGACCCTGACTGGTATTTCGAGAACTACGTCCTGCCTAATCTGCCCAGTTTCAGCGATGAAGAAGCGAAAAGAATGGGCGTGATGCCGAACGGCATGACGGCACCCGACGGCTTCTGGGACATGAGCGCTGAAGACCGTGCAGGTTTCACGGAATTCGCCTCGTGGGTCAACTTCATCAACCCATCGATTACAGAAGAGGAATTGCTAGGCATTGCCTCGTCTGAACTCGGCGTTATCGGCAAAGGGGGGGGGCAGCAGGGGCTGCAGGGCCTTCCAGGCAGTCCGTATATGACAGATACAAGGCCATTGCCAAATATCGTCGCGACATCGAAAAAGCCGCGAAGACGCACGGAATCAGCAAGTATGTTCTAGCGGCAGTGATTATGTGGGAGAGTACGAACGCGTCAGAAGGTTTGGGAGTTGGTATCCTCGCATCGATATCTAGCCAAGGATGGAACGCGTCGCTCGGCGTTGGCCAAATGGAGGCATATAAGGCTCGCTGGATGCTCATGAAGTACTATAGTCACGAAAGGGACTGGAAGCATGCGACATTGAAAGATGTTGCATTGCAACTACTTAATCCGGTTAGAGCTATTCATCTAGCAGCCGCCTGGATGAAGCATCTTAAGGAAAACATCGTCATCAAAGATCCGAATACGGGAGTAACTCGTAATATCAACGATCGAGAGGCAGCATACGCTTATTGTGGATGTTCCGGAGTGGTGTTCAGGAATAAGGACGGATCGGTCAACTATCCGGTTCCAAAGTATGACAATTACCGCTTCTGGGTGCAGGGTAGCTATAAGCATCTCGGTTCTGCTGATGCGAGCAGTGCGATCCAGCGTAGAAACGATCTAGAAGCCATGTTGGTGGAGAATAGAGGCGAGGCATGGCTTTTCCTATGAAGATCCGGAGAAGGGGCTTTACCTGTGGTCGGTTGCAGCGGCGGAAGAAATCGCCGTCAAGGCGCAAAAGGCGACTCGCGGCGAGGTGGGATGCGCAGGCTTACCGCTATGCTCGTCGGAGCAGTTTCCCTTACTGCTGCGAGTGGAGCAGATAAGTCGATTGCCTATCAGGTGTCTACTGATACCTACCTGGTGTCTCCTGCCACGCTCAACGAAATACGAAGCATTGGGCTGGTGCAGGCGGAGTCCAGTGTAGAAGTAGGAAGTGACGACTCGGTCAATGTGATGAATGCGTTCGTCATCGATGTCGGCAGTGCGAGCGCCAACGCTGCGACCGGAAAGTCGGCCAGAATCCTCCGCGAGCGTGGATGGGAGATTATCGGAAAGAAGCGGCCGTGGTTTGTCATGATGAAATCTACTAAATGGGATGCTTTTGCGGCTATTGAATCGTTCGAGGCTGTACATTTAACGAGCTATCCGGACATAAAAAGCCTCAAGAATAAGTCCGTAAAAACCGAAGCGTCAGTAATCATTACAGTCGAGGTTTATAGAGGGGAGTAGCAAGTTATTGATGGCGCCGCTGGCGTTCGGATCTCCTCCCGAACGACGGCTCCAGAAGGGATGTGGGGAAGGGCTGCTCTATCGCTTTCTCCTTTCGGTTCGGCTGGATCGGGTAACCATGGTCCAGTGCGGGTGTTCGGAACCACATTCCGTCACGATGATGGCACCCGGTACATGCCTTACGGTACGACGTGCTACCACTGGACGCATCAGTTGGACGAGGAAGCGAGCAGAAAACACTCGACACGCTGGCCGGGTCACCGTTTAACAAAGTGCGCATGTGCGTGCTGCCGACGATGAAGATGGATCCACCATTGGTGCCGTTCGCGGGCACTGACCCGGACGGCCTGGATTTTGACCGGTACAACCCAGCGTTCTTCCGGCACTTCGAGCGCAGAGTGGGTGACCTGCGGGACATCGGCGTCGAGGCTGACATAATCCTCTTCGATCCGAACGATCGCGGCTACCGCGGCTTCGCGAACATGGGCCGCGAAAGAGACCGGGCCTACCTGCGATACGTGGTCGCGAGGCTGGGGGCCTATCGCAATGTATGGTGGTCGCTCGCCAATGAGTACAACTTCAACCGCGCCAAGACTGTGGACGACTGGGATGATCTGCTCAGATTCGTGCGGCAGATCGATCCGCACGAACGGTTGCTGTCGATACACAACGGAAACCGAATGTGGGAGAAGGGAAATATCTACGATTTCAGCAAGCCGTGGATAAGCCATCAGAGCATCCAGCATTGGGACACCACCTTGACCACGGAATGGCTGGACAAGGTAGGCAAGCCCGCGGTGCTCGATGAGATCTCCTACGAGGGCAATCTGGGCAGGCGTTGGGGCAACATTACCGGCCAGGAGCTGGTGCGCCGATTCTGGGAGTGTGCCACCCGAGGCGGTTATCCCGGGCATGGTGAGTCATACGTCAATAACGGCGACCGGGCGTGGTTAAGCAGGGGCGGCACCCTCTACGGAGAAAGCCCGTCCCGCATCGGTTTCCTGCGCACCATCATGGAGTCCGTCACCGACAAGCAGACGCTGCGCTACTTAGGGCGCCATCAACCCGCTACGGTCTCGCTGGACCTGCCGTCACGACCCCATCATGTCGAGGTGATCGACACGTGGAACATGACGATCACCCCGATCAGTGGCGTGTTCGAGGGCAGTGTCAGGATCGGGCTTCCAGGGCGGCCGTACCTCGCGCTGCGAATAACGGAACAGGAAAACTGACTCACCGCCTTCCCGCTGAAGCCGATCCATATAAGATGGCATCTTCTCATGCCAAACAGTTGGAGAAGGTGGATGTCATTGCCTCGGGACGAAGCTGCGGACTCGACCATTCGTCACTGGGAGCCTCTGGGTGAAACGTCCTCACGGGGACCGTCCGGATACTTGCGTATTCTGACTCGACGTTATGTGCTTCCGGACGGGCGCACCAGTAGCTGGGACCTGATCGACGGTGGGCAGAGCGTCGCTGTTCTCGCGCTGACCGATGACGGGCAAGTGGTCCTGGTGCGGCAGTTCCGTCCTGGACCGAGTGTGATTCTCGACGAGATGCCCGGTGGTCACGTGGAGCCGGGCGACACTCTGGCCGAGGCCGCTCGCAAGGAATTGCTGGAAGAGACCGGCTATGCCGGGGAGATCCAGATCATCAGCAGCACATGGCTCTCGGCGTCGGCGACGACGAGGCGACACGTGGCAGTGGCCCGGAACTGCCGGCGGATCGGGAGCCCGGCACCTGTCGGTGACGAATTCTGCGAACCGGTCCTGGTCCCATTGGCACGTTTCCGCCAATCCCTGCGCAAGGGTTCGATGACGGACGTCGATCTCGGATATCTGGCGCTCGATCATCTGAATCTGCTCTGAACGGACGGGCTGACTATGGGAAAGAAAGAGCACTCCGATTTGGGAGCTCTTTCTCGATGGGTGCGGCTCTCCCTCAGTGAGTGCCTGAGCTGGGCTTTTGTAGACATGACTGTTTGATCCGGGAACCGCCTTTTACTGTGAGTGCAGACCCGTGAGGCGGTGGTGACGATGAGCTCGTTGCTCGAGGAACTGGCACGGCGCGAAGCCGCGGCCCACCGACGGATCGAGGAGATCCGTGAGCAGATCGCCGCGCTCACCTCACAGATGCGGGACGAGCAGGACCGCTTGTCACGGCTGACGATCACACGGGAGACCGTCGAGGAAATCCTGGGCGAAGCGGCCCAGCTGCTCGATGAGCCCACGGGACAGGCCGGTACTACATTCACAGATCTTGAGGTAGTGGATCTCCACGTCGCCGGTAATGGCTGAGCCGGGCGCGGGCCTGGTGGAGGCGGCGGAAGGCTGACCAGGCCAGGACGTGTTCGATGGCGTTGGCGGCGGTGATGAACAGCCGGGCCAGGACGCGTCGGATCTCCGCCAGCGAGGGCAGTGGTACGGGCTCGGGAGCGCTGTTCATGGTGGTTGTAGCGGCGGCTTCCGGTCTTTTCCCTGGTCGGCTGGGGTGTTGTTGTCGTCAGGTAAGGCCGTCTGGGTGACGGCGAGGAAGGTCAGGGCGAGCATGACGGCGGTGACGTGCCGGTGCCACGGTGTCCATGTCGAGCAGGCTGGCGGCGGTCAGGGCGTGCAGGTGGGGCCCTCTCCGAGTAATGATCGCGGTCAGTTGGGCGACGACAGTGGCCGAGTCGGCGGCGAAGTGGGCCTCGGCCGCGTCCATGGCGGAGGGGCCGCCGAAGCGGGCGGTCTCCGGGAAGTAGGTGTCCCACTGCACGCGCGACGTCAGCCCGGCCTGGCGCACCTGCTCGCTCCACGCGGTGACCTCGGCAGCAGCGTCGGCGGACGTGTGGTCAGGCACGGTGAGGCGGATACGGAGATGGTGATCAGGGTCGTGGTAGCGCAGGAACCACCACCGCGCTTCGCTGCCGAGCGTTTCCACCAGGCGTGGAAGGTGGCGGGTGAGGATGGCGTCGTGCCGGTCGGGGTGGCAGTACAGCTTGAGCGGCTCTGCCAAGATTCCTGTGGTAACTGACGGTGTGTCATTGGCTACAGATCTGCCGTCTGGGTGCCACGGTGGGTCGTGTGTGACGCTGATGCGGTGGCTGTTGTCTTCCCCCACCTGGACTCGGTGCTGGTCGAGCGTGTCGAGCGTGAGGGTGATGCGTTACGTGTGATCGCGCGTTCCCGTGGGGAGCCGATGCCGTGCCCGTCGTGCGGGGTGGCGACGGGTAAGGTGCACGGCTACTACCGGCGGCGCCTGGCCGACAGCCCGACCGGCGGGACACCAGTGCTGCTCGAGCTGGTCCTGCGGCGCCTGGTGTGCTCCAACCTGGATTGTGTGCGCCAGACCTTCAATGAGCAGGTGCCCGGGCTGGCGGAACGGTACGCCCGCCGGACTCCGCCGCTGGCCACCTTGGTCGCCGCAGCTGCGGTCGCCCTCGCCGGGCGAGCCGGATCAGCGCTGCTGGCCGCAGCCGGAGTCCTGCTCAGCCGCACCACGGTGCTGAGCACGCTGATGGCGTTACCCGAACCCGCGACCCGCGCACCGGAGGCGATCGGGGTGGACGACTTCGCACTCAAGCGCAACGACCGCTACGCCACCATCATCATCAACGCACACACCCATGAGCGCCTTGACGTCCTGGACGGCCGGCTCGCGGTGACGCTGGAAGCCTGGCTGAAGGCCCACCCGCAGGTGACAGTGATCTGCCGGGACCGCTCGACGGCGTATGCGGCCGGAGCTCGTGAGGTGCCCCGCAGGTGGTGCAGGTCGCTGACAGGTGGCACGTCTGGAAGAACCTGGCCGAGGCGGTGGAGAAGGTTTCCATCGCGCATCGTGCCTGCTTCAGCGACCCCGATCGCGGTGGCGCCCGCGGCGAGGGCCCTTCCGCGCAGCGCACCCGGTCCCGGCACGCGGCGGTGCACGCCATGCTCGCCCAGGGCGCCTCACACGGACAGATCATGCGTAAGCTGCACCTGTCCCGCAACACCGTGAAGAAGTACGCCGCCGTCAAGCACGCCGAGCAGTTGATCCACGGGCCGAAATACGCCACCACCCTGGTCGACCCGTTTCGCGACTACCTGCGCAAGCGCCGCGCCGTCGAGCCCAGCGTGGCCACCTGGACCCTGCTCGGCGAGATCAAGGCGATGGGCTACCAGGGGCCCTCGCCCCGATGTGTGGACACCTTGAGTGCCGGATGATGGAAATCCGGAGGCAAGGAGTTCCACGTGGCGATGAAGTCGTATCCGCCGGAGTTCAAGGCGGACGCCGTCGCGTTGTATCTGTCTGACCCGGCGCGGACGTACGCGTCGGTGGCGCGGGACCTGGGCATCAACCGCGAGACCCTGCGTCTGTGGGTGAAGGAGGCCCGCGCGGACGGCACCGCCGGGGCGAAGAAGGCGGGCCCGGCCAAGAAGCCGGCGAGCG
>NZ_SMKP01000112.1:0-34080 GCF_004349015.1 Nonomuraea diastatica | reverse complement strand
GTTCCCAGATTCCGCAACTTTTTCGTGATCTGGATCACACCTTTTCGTGACTTGCGAAACGACATTTCATCGATATATCTTTGACGCATCGAGAACAGATCGCGATATAGGGGGAAAGATGAGTTCAGCACAGGCAGCGGGCGGTCCCTGGCCCGGCGCGCGCGAATACAAGCGGGCGGCCCGTGAGGCGTTCAGGGCCATGACCGACGCTTTCGAGCAGATGGGCGGCCACCACCACCATCGCGGCGGCCCGCACGAGCACCGCCACCGCAGCAGGAGAGGCGGACCCGGATTCCCGTTCGACTTCGGGCGCGGCCCATGGGGCGGTCCCGGCGGCCCCGGCGGCCCATGGGGCGGCGGACACCGCGGCTGGGGCGGCAGAGGCCGCAAGGCCAAGCGGGGCGACGTGCGCGCCGCGATCCTGGCCCTGCTCTCCGAGGAGCCGCGCAACGGCTATCAGATCATCCAGGAGATCGCCGAGCGCAGCGAGGGCGGCTGGAAGCCCAGCCCCGGCGCCGTCTATCCGGCGTTGCAGCAGCTCACCGACGAGGGCCTGGTGATCTCGGAGGAGCACGAGGGCCGCAAGGCCTACCGTCTCACCGAGGAAGGCAGCGCGTACGTCGAGACGCACGCCGACGAGGTCAGGGCCCCATGGGACGAGATGCGCCCGGACATCGACGACAACACCGCCGATCTCTGGCATATCGCTCGGCAGTCGGCCTTCGCCATGATGCAGATTCTGCAGACCGGCAGCGACGCGCAGATCCGCGAAGCGCGTAAGACTCTAGTGGAGACCCGGCGCAAGCTGTACCAGGTCCTGGCCGACGACGAGCCGGGCGAGGAATGACCACCCTGATGGCCGGCGCACGCGATGGCCGGTTCGGAGAGATCGAGGAGCCGCACGTGGACCGCAACGATCTCCGCATCGGCGACGCCGAGCGCGAGCAGACGATGGCCGCCCTGCGCGAGCACTTCGCCCAGGGCCGCCTGACCCACGAGGAGCTCGAAGAGCGCCTCGACCGGACGCTGGCCGCCAAGACAGCCCGCGACCTGGTGAGCATCACGGCCGACCTCCCCGGCCCCGGTTACCACACGCCGACGCCGCAGCCCGACATGGGCGACTGGCGGGCGGCGATGCACGCACATCGACAGCAGATGCAGGAGATGCGCCGCGCGCACCGCGACATGCGCCACCACTGGGGTCACCACCCATGGCGGCGGCACCGCGGCCCGCACCCGATCGTGCCCCTGTTGTTCGTGGCCATGATGCTCGGGCTGTTCTTCGGCGGGTTCGGCGTCTTCAAGGTGCTGCTCGTGGTGTGGGTCGCGGCCGTGGTCGTCAGCGTGGTGCGCCGCCGGTTCCACGACCGCCGCTGACCGGCCCGCGCCCGATCGCCACCTGCCGGCCGGCGGTCAGGGCAGGTCTTCGGGCATCAAGGGAGGCCGCACACAGGTGCCCTCCCCTCTCCCCGGCTGAGCCGCCGCGGCACAACGCGCCTCTCCTGTGCGCGCCGTTGACAAACGGAACACCGCTCCGTATCGTATCGGAACAACGCTCCGTTTTGTGCGGAGCACGCCGCAGCGAGGTGTTCACCCGCCACCACCGCACAGAGCAGCGGCGGCCACGGACACAGTCCAGACGGGAGTTTCGGCATGATTCTGGTCACCGGCGGTCTTGGTTTCATCGGGTCCCACACCGTCCAGGCGCTCCTCGACATGGGCGAGGAATGCGTGCTGGTCCAGCGCAGGAAGGCCGAGGCGCCGGCCTCCCTCGCCGGCGCACAGGTGGCGGTGGAGCAGGCCGACATCACGGACCTGCCGGCCCTGCTCGACGTCGGCGAACGCCACACGATCACCGGCATCGTGCACCTCGCGGGGTCCATGCCCTGGCCCCCCAGCTCCGATCAGCCCGTCGACGCCACGCGGAAGGCGCTGGGCGGCCTGCTCAACGTCATGCAAGCCGCCCAGGACTGGGGGGTGAAACGTGTGGGCGTCGCCAGCACGATCGGCGTCTACTCCGGCTTGACCGGAGCACTCCGTGAAGACATGCCCCTGCCCATGACGTCGCCGCACCTGATCCCGACCTTCAAGAAGATCGGTGAGCTCCTCAGCGAGCACCTGGCCGGCGCCACCGGCGTCGACGTCGTCAACTACCGCGTCTCGGCCACCTGGGGACCGCGCGACCCCCACGGCGCGCTGTTCTTCGCCGCCCCCGAGCTCGTCCATGCCGCCGCCCGCGGAACCGAGCCCAACCTGTCGGCTCTCGCCGCGCCCCCGCACGCGGAAGACTCGATCGACTTGTGCTACGTGAAGGACACGGGCCGGGCCATCGCACTCCTCCAGCTGGCAGACCGGCTCGACCACCGCACCTACAACGTCGCGTCCGGCCGCGCGACGTCCAACGCCGAGGTCATCGCCGCCATCAAGAAGGTCGCCCCCGACGCCAGGATCGACCTGCCCGCCGGCGGGACCGGCCGGCAGGACTACCTCGACATCACCCGTCTCCAGAAGGACACCGGCTATCAGCCCGCCTACGACACCGAGCGCGCCGCCGCCGACTACATCGCCTGGCTGCGGGCCGGCAACGAGCACTGAGGCATGGCGGCCGGTGCGGGCTCGTTGACACAGCGCAGCACGGGGAAGCGGGTCAGCGCGCCGGTGTCCAGCTCCCGTTCCGTGGTGACGTGGAAGACCACGCTCTCCCCCGGCAGGACCGTGACGAGCTGGTCGTCCACGACCGCGCCGGGATCGAGCCTGTCGGGGAAGAGCGCCAGCTCGCGCAGCACGCTTCCGGCGGTGACGGTCACCCGGTAACCCCCGGGCACGCGTTCGGCGCGGGCGTCGAAGGCGGCCTCGGGGAACGCCACGGCGGTGTCCTCGGCGTAGCAGCCGACCGTGCGGACCGTGTCCAGCTCGGCCGTGAACAGCTCGCGCGCCGGGTCGCCGGGGGTCGCGACAGAGCCCGGCAACGCCACCCTGAGCACCGACCTCGGCGCCGCCCGCACCGGCACGACCTCCCCGGCCAGCGGCTCGCCGGTCAGGCTCCGCCGGACGAAGCGCAGCTCCCCGGACCACGGCTCGCCGGTGTCGTTCACCACGGCCAGCGCCCCGTCCTGGACGCTGAGCAGCCGGTCTGCGTAGGCGCGGCGCAGCGCGTACCAGAGCGGTTTGAGCCGCCCGTCGCCGTCGACCGCCGACCAGGACGTGACCGGCCAGCAGTCGTTGAGCTGCCAGACGATGGTCCCCATGCAGTACGGCATGAGGGCGCGGAAGCGCTCGATCCCGAACGCCACGGCCCGCGCCTGGTTGAGCTGGGTCAGGTAGTGCCAGTCGTCGAACGTCTCCGGCGCCGGCAGGTGCTCGCCCAGCCCGCGCAGCAGCTTGCCCTGCCCGTCGACGGCCTTCTGGTGCGAGGAGTCCGGCGTCAGCGGCTCGTCGGAGGAGGCGCGGCGCAGGGTGGCGTACGCCGGCGGCCCCTGGAAGCCGAACTCGGCCACGAAGCGGGGCCGGTAGGCGGCGTAGCGGGTGTAGTCCTCGCGGTTCCACACGTCCCAGATGTGGATCGTGCCGCCGGCCGGGTCGTTCGGGGGCAGGCCGGGAGCGCCGGAGTAGGGGCTGCCCGGCCAGTACGGGCGTGCCGGGTCCAGCTCGGCCACGATCGACGGCAGCAGGTCGTAGTAGAACCCCGCGCCCCAGCTGCGGCCCTCCAGCTCCTCCTGCCAGCCCCAGTCGGCGTGGCCCTCCAGGTTCTCGTTGTTGCCGCACCACAGCACCAGGCTCGGGTGCGGGGTGAGCCTGGCGACGTTCTGCCTGGCCTCGGCCTCGACCTCGGAGCGGAACGGCTCCTCCTCCGGGTAGGCGGCGCAGGCGAACGGGAAGTCCTGCCAGACGAGCAGGCCCAGCTCGTCTGCCAGGTCGTAGAAGGCGTCGCTCTCGTATCTGCCGCCGCCCCAGACCCGCAGCAGGTTGACCCCGGCGGCGGTGGCCTGGCCGAACCGCTCGGCCAGCCGCTCCCGGGTGATCCGGGTGGCGAAGCAGTCGTCGGGGATCCAGTTGACGCCCTTGACGAAGACCGGCACCCCGTTCACCCGGAGCCTGAACGCCTCCCGGTCCAGCTCGACCGAGCGGAAGCCGATCCGGCCGCGCCACTCCTGCGCCCCGAGGCGCACGGTCAGGTCGTAGAGGGGCTGCTCGCCGTACCCCCGGGGCCACCACGGCACGGGGTCGGGCACCCGCAGCGCGAGCACGGCCGCGCGCCCGCCGACCTGCTGCGCGGCGGTCACCCCCGCGACCTCGGCGGTCACGGTGACCGGCGCTTCGGTGACCCGCTCGACCCGTACGTGCACCTCCACGCGGCCGTCGGCGTGCGCGATCGGGCGCACCTCGGCAAGGCGGGCGCCGCTCCAGCTCTCCAGCCCGATCGGGCGGCTGATCCCGGCGGTGACCACGGTCGGCCCCCAGTCCCAGCCGAAGTTGCAGGCGGCCTTCCTGATGAACGGGTACGGCTCCGCGTACGAGGCGGGCCGCGCGCCGAGCGCCGCCCTGCGCTCCTCGGCGTAGTCGTAGGCCGAGCCGAAGCGGACGGTGAGGGTGTTCTCGCCGGCGCGCAGCAGGTGGCGCACCGGGAAGCGGTAGGAGCGGTGCTCGTTGGCCGTGGCGCCCAGCCGCACCCCGTTGAGCTCGACGGTGGCGACCGTGTCGAGGCCCTCGCACACCAGGTCGGTGCGCTCGTGCTCGTCCGGCGACCAGGCGAAGGAGGTCCGGTAGACCCAGGCCGTACGGCCGATCCAGGTCAGCCGCCGCTCGTTGTCGTCGAGGTAGGGGTCGTCGATGAGACCGGCGGCGAGCAGGTCGGTGTGCACGCACCCGGGCACGGTCGCCGCCACGGTGCCAGCCGCTGTGCCGGCCCCTGTGCCGGCCACGGTCTCCGTGACAGGGGCGGGCACGTCCGCCGGTTCCCCCGGGACGGCCGTCAGGGTCCAGCCGTCGTGCAGCGGACGGTACGAAGTCACAGGCTTCTCCTAGGGGCAGGTGTCCAGCCGGGCGCACGCCACGAAGTGCCCCGGCTCGGCCTCGATCAGGGCGCCGGAGGCGCCGCACTCGTGGTAGACGCAGGAGTCCACGGCCGTGGCGTCGTCCCAGGCCTGGTTCAGGCGCGGCACGGCCGACAGCAGCTCGCGCGTGTACGGGTGCAGCGGGTCCCCGAAGACGCGGCCGGTCAGCCCCATCTCCACCACGCTCCCCCGGCGCAGCACCACGGTGCGCTCGGCGAGGTAGGTGCCGAGCGACAGGTCGTGCGTGATGTAGAGCACGCCCAGCCCTCTGGCCTTCAGCTCGGCCAGCAGGTTGAGCACGTCGATGCGGGTGGAGGCGTCGAGCATGCTGGTGATCTCGTCGGCGACCAGCAGCTTGATGTCGAGCAGCAGCGCGCGGGCGATGAGCAGGCGCTGCAGCTGACCGCCGCTGAGCTGGTGGGGGTACTTGCCGAGCACCTGGCCGGGGTTGAGCCGGACGTCGCTCAGCGCCGCCTCGACGCGCTCCGCCCACTCGGCCTCCGGGACGGCCGGGTAGTACGCCTCTTTGATCATGTTGTACACGCGGTCGGCCTTGAACACCGGGTTGAACGAGCTGAACGGGTCCTGGAAGATGCCCTGGATGTGGCGGTAGTACTCCTTGCCCGCCCGGACGGGCCGTCCGTCGAAAGTGATCGAGCCGCGGGTGACGGGGTTCAGGCCGAGGATCATCCGGCCGATCGTGCTCTTGCCGCTGCCGCTCTCCCCGATCAGCGAGACGACCTCGCCGGGGACGACCTCGAAGCTCACCTTCCGCACGGCCGTGACGCTCTTGCCGCCGAAGGCGCCGATCTTGAATTCCTTGGTGACGTCGTCGAGTCTGAGCATCAGGCCTTCCAGCAAGCGACGTGGTGGTCGGGGGCGAGCTCGGCCACCGGCGGGTCCTGCGCGCACTCGTCTCCCGCGATCGGGCAGCGGGCGCGGAAGCGGCAGCCGGCGGGCGGGTCGAGCAGCGAGGGCGGGCTTCCGGGGATGCCCTCGAGCCGGCGGTCGGCGTACCGCACGCCGACCTCGGGCAGGGAGTCGAGCAGCAGCTTCGTGTACGGGTGGCGGGGCGCCTTGACGATCACGTCGGCCGGCGCCTTCTCGGCGAGCCTGCCCGCATACATGACCATGATCGTGTCGGCGATGTGGTGGGTGAGCGCGATGTCGTGCGTGACGAAGATCATGCTCTTGACGTAGCGGCTCTCGCGGAAACCCAGCAGGGCGCGGGCGACGGCCTTCTGCGTGGAGACGTCGAGCGCCGAGGTGACCTCGTCGGCGATCAGCAGCGACGGGTCGAGCAACGTCGAGATCACCATCACCATGCGCTGCTTCATGCCCCCCGACAGCTCGATCGGGTAGCGGTCGAGCATGTCGCGGGACAGGCCGACCTGGTCCATCCGGCGCTCCAGCTCGGCGGTGTCCACCGCCGAGCCCCTGGACTTGAGCAGTTCGGTGATCATTCTGCGCAGCTTGCGGGTCGGGTTGAGCGCGCTCATGGCGTACTGCGGGATGAGGGAGACCTCCCGGAAGCGGAAGTCGTTCATCGCGCGGTCGTCGCCGATCGGCAGCTCCTGGCCGTCGAGCACGACCGTGCCGGCGACGTGGCGCATGCGGCCGTCCATGCGGATGAGGCTCTTGCCCAGGGTGCTCTTGCCGCAGCCGGACTCGCCGACCAGGCCGAGGATCTCGCCGTCGCCGAGCTCGAAGGTCATGCCGTCGAGCGCGCGCACCTCGCCCTTGAGCGTCCTGTAGTACACCCTCAGCTCGCTGACCTGCAGACTCATGTCTCCCTCAGTTTCGGGTTGAAGACCTCGTCAAGCCCGACGTTGGCGACGTACAGGGCGCCCACGATCGCCGTGATGCCGGCTCCCGGCGGCACGAACCACCACCACATGCCGAGCTGGAGCGCGCTCCACTGGTTGGCGTTCTGCAACATCAGGCCGAGCGAGACGCCCTCGGTCGGGCCGAGGCCGATGAAGTCGAGCGAGGAGGCGATGAGGATTGCGCCGCCGAACAGCAGGATGAACGTCATGAACAGGTAGGAGCTCATGTTCGGCGCGATCTCCCTGGAGATGATGCGCCAGGTGCCCGATCCGCTCATCCGCGCCAGGTCCACGAACTCCCGGGTACGCAGCGAGAACGTCTGCGCCCTGATCGCCCGCGCCGCCCACGGCCACTGCGTCAGGCCGATGAACAGGCCCTGCACGGCCACGCTCCGGATGCCCAGGTAGGCGTTGATGATCAGCAGCACGGCCAGCGTGGGGATGACCAGGATGACGTTGGTCAGCATGTTGAGCACCTCGTCGACCGCGCCGCCCCGGTAGCCGGCCACGAATCCCACGAGCATGCCGATGACCGCCGCGATGCCGCCGCCGATGACGCCCACGAGGAAGGTGGCGCGCAGGCCGTGCACGAACTGCAGGAAGATGTCCTGGCCGAACGTGGTGGTGCCGAGCCAGTGCTCGGCCGACGGCGGGCTGATGGGGCGGGTGCCGTACTCGTTGGGTGTGCCGCTGACCAGCAGCGGCCCGGCCAGGCCCAGCACGAGCAGCACGACCACGATGCCGAACCCGGCCATCAGCTTGCCGTTGCGCACGGCGAAGTGGAGCGCCTCGCGGCGCACCCCCTCCTGCTCGCGCGGCTCGGTCTCCTGGAGAGTCGTCATGCCTGCGCACCCGCCATTCCCGCCCTGGTCCGCGGATCGACCACGACATAGACGATGTCGATGATGAAGTTGGCGATCAGCACTCCGAGCACGATGAACAGGAACGTGCCCTGGAGCAGGAAGAAGTCCTGGTTCTGGATCGCCTTGAGGATCAGGCTGCCAAGGCCCGGGTAGGCGAAGACGATCTCGGTGACGAGCGCTCCCGCCACGAGCACGCCCAGTTGCAAGGCCAGACCGGTGATCTGGGGCAGGACGGCGTTGCGGAAGGCGTACCTGCGGATGAGCCGGGCGGGCGCGCCGAGCGCTGACAGGTAGTTGGAGTAGTCGGATTCCAGCTCATAGATGATCATGTTGCGCATGCCGATCGCCCAGCCGCCCAGCGCCACCAGGAACAACGACAGGAACGGCAGCGTCCAGTGGTGCAGCAGGTCCAGCACGAACGTCCACGACCAGTTGGGCCGCATCGAGAAGCTGTAGCCGCCCGCGACGGGGAAGAGGCCGGTGATCACGCCGAGCGCCCAGGCCAGCAACACGGCCAGCCACATGTACGGCATGGCGGTCAGCACGTAGCCGACGGGCAGCACGGTGTTGTCGAGCAGCTTGCGGCGGGCGGCGTAGGCGCCGAACCGGTTGCCCACCACCCAGCTCAGCAGCACCGACGGGATGATCAGGCCCAGCGTGTACGGCACCGCCCCGTTGATCACGGTGCTGACCGGGGTCGGGAACAGCCAGATGCTGATCCCGAAGTCGCCCCGGAACATCGCGCCCCAGAAGTTCAGGTACTGCTGCCAGAGCGGCTGGTCGAAGCCGAAGAGGTCGTTGTAGTAGGCCCGCATCGCCTCGACGGCCTCGGGCTGGGCGACGTTCGCCCGCGCCACCATGCCGGCCACCGGATCGCCCGGCATGAAGCGCGGGATCAGCCAGTTGACCGTGACGGCGACAAAGAAGGTCAATCCGTAGATGAGCAGTTTCCTGCTGAAGTAACGACGCACGCGTGTTCTCCGAAAGGGCCCTCCGCCCCTGGCGGCCCGGGCCGCGCGGGGCGGAGGGGTGACGGTCAGAGGTCAGGAGCCGGCGGGCTGGAGCTGGGTGAGCGTCTCGAAGCCGCCCAGTTCGAACCAGTTACGCCACATGACGGCGCCGGTCTTGGGTGCGCCGCCCTCCGCGGCCGGCCAGTTCTTCCACGTGCTGGTGCTGTGCTGCGCCCACAGACCGTTGTACCAGAGCGGGATGATCGGCATGTCGTCGAAGTGGATCTGCTGGAGCTGCGAGATGATCTTCTGCATGCCGGCGGTGTCGTCGGTCCTGACCTGGTCGAGCTGCTGCACGAGGTCCCAGGCCTTCTCGTTCTCGTAGCGGGCGAAGTTGACCGTGTTCTGCTGCTTCCTGACCGGCAGCTGGAACATGTACTCGTAGTAGGTGTACGGCGAGTTGGACAGCTGGCGCTCATTGTTGATGAGCAGGTCGAAGTCGCCCTCGGTGCGCTTCTCCACCAGAGCGTTGAAGTCGGGGAAGTCGGCCGTGACCTGGATGCCGGCGGCCTTGGCGCTGGTCGCGATCGACCGGGCCGACTCCATCCAGTCGGTCCAGCCCGACGGCACGATGAGCGTCAGGCTGATCTTGGAGCCGTCCTTGTTCTCCACGAACCCGTCGCCGTCGCCGTCCTTGTAGCCGGCGTCGGCCAGCAGCTTCTTCGCCTTGCCCGTGTCGAAGGTGAAACCGGACGCGGACACCACGTTCTGGTCCACGAACGTGTCCCACTGCGGGAGCAGGCCGGTGGGGCTCGATGCCTTGACGAGGTTGCCGTACACACTCTCGACGATCTTCTTGACGTCGATCGACGAGGCCAGCGCCTTGCGGAAGGCGGGGTCGTCCATCGGCTTCTTCGTGGTGTTGGGCACCAGCCAGGCGGTGTTGGCCGACAACATGTACGGCGGCTCTTTGTAGTAGGTGGTCAGGCCGAAGTTGCCCTGCACCAGGTTGGCCACGCCGGGCAGGAAGTTGTTGCTGCGGTCGAGGCCCTTCTGCAGCAGCATGCCCATCGCGACCTCGTTGCTCGGCGTGGCGATGTCGACGATGTAGCGCGGCTTGGGCTCCATGTTGAGCGCCGTCTTGCCCCACCAGTCGTCACGCCGCTGCAGGACCACGCGGTCCTGGTCCTTGCTCATGAACGAGTACGCGCCCGTGGCGACCGGGTTGTCGTTGGTCCCGTCGAGCACCTCCTTCTCCGAGCGGTCCTTCCAGACGTGCTCGGGGACGATCGACCGGTTGTAGAGCATGTAGTCCCACTCCTGGTAGTTCGCCTTGGAGAAGGTGAACGTCACGGTCTGGTCGTCGGTCGCCTCGACCTTCTCCAGCCAGTTCCAGAGGTTGTGGTACGGGATCGTCTCCATCTTGCCGAGCTCGAAGGTGTAGACGACGTCCTTGGCGGTGAACGGCTGGCCGTCGGACCACTTGACGCCCTGGCGGAGCTTGAGCTCGTAGGTGGTGTCATCGGTCCACGAGCCGCTCGCGGCCAGCCACGGGACGAGCTTGGCCGCGTTGGTGTCGTAGTGGAACAGCGTCTCGTACACCAGGCCCTTGGTGCCCACGGCGGAGTCCCACTCGCGGATGGGGTTGTAGTTGAGCGGCGGGCCCCACTGGGTGCCGGTGGTGTAGAGGGTCTCGTTGCGCGGCAGCTGGTTGGGGTCGGCGCTGGCGGCGCCGGACTGGCCCTGCGCCTGTGAGGCCGGCGGGTTCGGCGTGGATCCGCCGCCGGTGCAGGCCGTGGCCAGCAGACCCGCCGCCACGACCGGGATGAGGATCCGAGCCCGGATACGCATCTCTTCTCTCCTTCCTCCGCGCCAGGCGCGAAGGTTCGCACGTCTGCTAGACAACCCCGATGAGCGGCTACGAACGCGCCCGCACCCCGCTTGGGAGCGCTCCCATCAGCACTGCGGGCACTCTCCCGCCCGCTGGCCGGTGAGCGATCACTTCTTCAGTAGTCGCAGGCCGGCAAACGGCCTGCTGAACCGGATAAGTACCGCGAACGTAAATTCCTGGTGACACTTACGTCAAGGGTCGTGACGCTTTCGAGACGTGGGCCCGCAAACGCTCTCACTGCGGACCTGCACGCGGCGAGGCATGAAGTGGCCACACGGGCGGGTATGGCCTAACCGGTTCAACCGGCGGCCCGGCACGGGAGACAGCGGGCGCTCCGCTTGATCGCGGCCGTCGCCTCTGGAGTCACTCTGGTTGACCCGTATTTATCGCGATTCGATGACAAATCGATAGCTTTCCCGACAGAATGCGGTCCCATCCAGCGTCTATCGCAACTGGAGGCACACCCTTATGCGTAGACCCCTTGGGCTACTCGCCGGTCTCGTGACCGTGGCGGCGCTGGGCGCGCCGCTCGGCACGGCGCAGGCCGCCACCGCATCCGAGGCCGCGTGCCGGGTGAGCGTGGCCAAGCCCCGGCTCAACGACGAGGCACAGAAGATCACGTCATTCGCCGTCCGCCGCGGCTGCTTCGGCCCCGCGCTGATGCGCATCCGCATCAAGCGCGCCGTGCCGGGCCGAGATCCGGTCGTCAAGAGCGGCGCGACCAGGAACAGCCGCATCACCCTGAAGATCAACTGTCGGCCGGGCACCTATTACGCGTTCGCCACCGACTACCGCGGCCACACCGTCAAGTCCAAGGCCGCCAAGCTGACGTGCGCCCCAGGCGACGACGCCGCTCCCACGCCGTCGACACCACCCCCGTCCTCCGGCTCCGTGGGCACGACCGCGGAGAACGAGGTCGTCAAGCTGACCAACGCCGAACGCGCCAAGGGCGGCTGCGGGCCACTCAAGCACGACCCGGAACTGCGCGCGGCCGCCTTCGGCCATTCCTCCGACATGGCGGCGCAGAACAAGATGGCGCACAAACTCCCCGGCCGTCCTGACCTCCGGCAGCGCATCGAGGCGGCCGGCCTCACCGGGTTCAGGGCATGGGGGGAGAACGTCGCCTGGGGCCAGCCCTCCGCCGCGTCCGTGGTGCGGGCCTGGATGAACAGCTCAGGTCACCGGGCCAACATCATGAACTGCCGCTACAACCTCATCGGTGTCGGCGCGAAGAAGGACGGCCAGGGCCGGATCTACTGGACCCAGGACTTCGTCACGAAGTGATCCCCTGCCGGGGACCCGGGCGATGACGGCCAGGGTCGCGACGGCTCCGGCCTCGCGCCCTGGCCCTGCCGGCCGTCTCAGCCCATCTCCTCGAGCTTGCGCCCCTTGGTCTCCCTGACCCACTTGGCGACGAACAGGAAGGAAAGGACGGCGAAGAACGCGTACGCGGCGTACGTGAGCGGCAGGTTCCACGCCGACAGCGCCGGGAACGACACCGTGATCAGCCAGTTGGCGATCCACTGCGCCCCGGCGGCGACGCCCAGGGCGGCGGCCCGGATGCGGTTGGGGAACATCTCGCCGAGCAGCACCCAGACCACCACGCCCCAGGACAGCGCGAAGAACAGCACGAACACGTTCGCCGCCACGAGCGCGATCGCCCCTTGCGGGTTGGGCAGGGACACCGTCCCCTCCACCATCCGCGCCGCGCTGAACGCCCACGCCGCGGTGGCCAGCGAGATCGCCATCCCGGCCGACCCGATCATGAGCAGCGGCCGTCGGCCGATCTTGTCGACCAGCGAGATGGCGATGAACGTGCCGATGATGTTGATGATCGAGCTGGAGAAGCTGATCAGCAGCGAGTCGGCCTGGTTGATGCCGACCGACTGCCACAACACGGAGGAGTAGTAGAAGATCACGTTGATGCCGACGAGTTGCTGGAAGGCCGAGAGGACGATGCCGACCCAGACGATCGGGAGCAGCCCCAGCGCGGGCCCGCGCAGATCCTTCAGCCCCGGCACCTCCTCGGTGCGCAGCACGTGCTGGATCTCCTCCACCCGTGCGTCGAGGTCGATGTCCTCACCCTCGACCTCGGCCAGCACCTCGCGCGCCTTACTGCTCCGCCCCGCCATGATCAGGTAACGCGGGGACTCGGGGATGACCAGAGCGAACAGCAGGTAGAGCAGGGCGGGCAGGACACACGCCCCGAGCATCCACTGCCAGGCCTGCAGCGGTCCCAGGTGATTGTTGACGTCGCCGCCGGCGAGGGTGGCGATCACGTAGTTGACCAGCTGCGAGAGCGCGATGCCGAGCACGATGGCCAGCTGCTGGAAGGAGCCCAGCCTGCCCCGGTAGGCGGGCGGGGCGACCTCGGCGATGTACGCGGGCCCGAGCACCGACGCCATGCCGATGGCGAAACCCGCGACGATCCGCCAGAACCCCAGGTCCCAGATGGCGAACGGCAGCATCTGACCGATCGAGCTGACCGCGAACAGCGCCGCCGCCACCTGCATGGACCGGGTGCGCCCCAGCCGGTCGGCCAGCCGGCCGCCCATCCAGGCGCCCAGGGCGGAGCCGAGCAACGCGATCGCCACCACGAACCCGATCTCGAACGCCCCCACGCGGAAGTGGTTCCTGATCCCCACGACCGCGCCGTTGATGACCGAGCTGTCGTAGCCGAACAGAAACCCGCCGACGGCCGCCGCCGCCGTGATGAACACGACGTGGCTCAGATGCTCTTGATGGGTGTGCCGAGTAGCCATGCAGGTCCTTCCCTCAGGCCGGGGGAACTACCCGTGGATCACGCACGTATGCCCATCACAGGCGGGGGTCGACCGGCTCCGACTCCAGGGCCAGCACCGCGAAGACCGGCTCGTGGACGCGCCATCCCGGCTCGCCTCCGGCCAGCCGCGACAGCGCCTCCAGCCCCAGCGCGTACTCGCGCAACGCCAGCGAGCGCTTCTTGCCGAGGAACCGCCTGCGCAGCACGTCGAGCGACTCGGTGTAGTCGGGGCCGTAGATGATCCGCAGGTATTCGCGTCCCCGCACCTTGACCCCCGGCTGCACGCGGCCCGGCGCGTAGCCGGCCGGCTTGACCACCATGCCCTCGCCGCCCGCCGCCGTCATCGACTCCCACCAGGCGGTGGCCCCGGCCCTGGACTCGGGCGAGCCGAGCGTCACGAAGACGTGCTCGGTCCTGGCGATCAGCGGGGAATCGAGCAGCCCCAGCGTGGACAGGTGCCAGGCGTGCGGCTCCAGCGCCGTGGCCCTCCCCTCGCAGGCCAGGATCTGGAACGGCGCCACCCGGATGCCCTCCAGCCCGTCGACGGGCCAGCAGTAACGCGCGTACGCGTCGCGGAACAGGGCGGCGTTGCCGGAGCGGCGCCGGGTGCGGTCGAGCAGATCGCCGACGTCCAGCCCGCGACCGGCCGCCGCCTCCAGGGCCGCGATCGCCTCGGGCAGCGCGGCGCGGGCGGCCGCGCCGACGGAGGCGTACTGCGACCTGATCAGCTCGCCCGCCTTCGCCGACCAGGGCAGCAGCTCGCAGTCGAGCACCACCCAGTCGGAGCCCAGCTCCGCCCAGAGCGGCTCGCAGGCCTCGCGCAGCCGTGTCACCAGGGGCGCGGTGTCGGCGAAGAACGGCCGCCCGGTGCGCGTGAACACCGCGCCCGCGCTGCCGTCGCCCACCCCGAACCGGGCCGCGGCCACGTCCGGCGTCCTGGCCAGCACGGCGACGGCCCGCGAACCCATGTGCTTCTCCTCGCACACGACCTCGCGCACCCCGGCGGCGGCGAACTCCTCGAACGCCTCGTGCGGGTGCTCCAGGTAGCCGTCGAGCGTGGAGGTCTCCGGCGGCGCCATGGTGGGCGGCAGGTAGACCAGCCAGCGCGGATCGACCGCGAACCGGCTCATGATCTCCAGCGCGGCGGCCGCGTTCTCCTCCATGATCTTGACCCGGGTGCCGAACCTGGTCTCGACGTGCCGGGTGCCGATCACGTCGTTGATGTCGAGCATGCCGGGATCGCGCACCCGGGCGGCGCCGAGCGGCTTGGCCGGCTCGTACCAGACCTTCTCCGCCGGGACCTGGACGATCTCGCGCTCCGGGTAGCGCAGCGCGGTCAGGTGACCGCCGAACACGCAGCCGGTGTCGAGGCAGATCGTGTTGTTCACCCACTCGGGGGCGACCGTGGGCGTGTGGCCGTAGACGACCGTGGCCCGGCCCCGGTATTCGTCGGCCCACGGGTAGCGGACCGGCAGGCCGTACTCGTCGGTCTCGCCGGTCGTGTCGCCGTACAGGGCGAACGCGCGCACCCGGCCCGAGGCACGGCCGTGGTAGGCCTCCTTCAGTCCCGCGTGCGCGACGACGAGCCGGCCGGCGTCGAGGCGGTAGTGGCTGAGCAGGCCGTCCATGAACGTCCTGGCGCGCTCGGTGAACTCGGGCGACTGCGCGGCGAGCTGGTCGAGCGACTCCTGCAGGCCGTGCGCGACCTTGACCTTGCGCCCGTTGAGCGCGCGCACCAGCTTCTGCTCGTGATTGCCCATCACGCAGATCGCGGTGCCGGCCTCGACCATGTCCATGACCAGGCGCAGCACGCCCGGCGTGTCGGGCCCGCGGTCCACCAGGTCGCCGACGAGCACCGCGGTGCGGCCCCCGGGGTGCGTGAACCCCTGAGGACCGCGCCGCCAGCCGAGCTCCAGCAGCAGGGTCTCCAGCTCCGAGCGGCAGCCGTGGACGTCGCCGATGATGTCGAACGGCCCGGTCAGCTGCGTCTTGTCGGACCACGCCTTCTCGTAGCCGATCGTGGCGGCGTCGATCTCGTCGAGGCCCCGCAGCACGTGGACCTTCCTGAAGCCGTCGCGCGAGATCTTGCCGAGCGAACGTCGCAGGTCCTTGCGCTGCCGGATCACCACGCCGGGGCCGAAGTCGCGATCGGGGCGGACGGCGTTGCGCTCGATCGCCACCTCCTCCGGCACGTCGAGCACGATCGCGTCGGCCAGCACGTCGTGCTTCCTGGCCAGCTCGATGAGGCTCTTGCGGGCGGCGTACTGGACGTTGGTGGCGTCGACGACGGTGAGCAGCCCCCTGGCCAGGCGCACGCCGACGATGTGGTGCAGCAGGTCGAACGCCGCCGGGGTGGCCGACTGGTCGTTCTCGTCGTCGGAGACCAGGCCGCGGCAGAAGTCGGACGAGATGACCTGGGTGGGCCCGAAGTGCCGGGCCGCGAACGTGGACTTGCCGCTGCCCGAGACGCCGACGAGCACCACGAGGGAGAGCTCAGGAACGCTGATCACGGGTGAACACTCCCATCTGGGTGGGCGGGCCGACCTCCGGGTCGTCGTCGCCGACCGGTTCGAACGCCACCTGGTAGCCGTACTCCCCTGCCACCCGGGTGGCCCAGGCGGCGAACTCGGCGCGGGTCCACTCGAAACGGTGGTCGGGGTGGCGCAGCCCGGTCAGGAACTCGTAGCGGACGTTGTGCTCGATGTTGGGCGTGGTGACGAGCACGTGCCCGGGTCTGGCACGGGCGAACACGACACGTTCGAGTGCCGCCAGCCGGGGCGGGTCGACGTGCTCGATCACCTCCATGAGGACGGCGGCGTCGTAGCCGGACAGCCGCTTGTCCGTGTACGTGAGCGCGCCCTGGAACAGGGTGAGCCGGGCGCGCCTGCTGTCGGGCATGCGGTCGAGCCGCAGCTTGCGGGCGGCGATGGTGAGGGCCATCGGCGAGACGTCCATGCCGCCGACCCTGGCGAACCGGGGCCTGGCCAGCAGCGCGCCGACCAGCTCACCCTGGCCGCACCCGAGGTCGATCACGCTGGCCGCGCCGAGCTGTTCCAGCTTGTCGAGCACGGCCTCGCGCCGCCGCGCGCTGAGCGGCCTGCCCTTGGGCGCGCCACCGCCGGCACCGTCGCGAACTCCAGCGTCCAGGGCTTCGCCGTCCTGGGCTTCGGCGGCGTGGGCGTCGGCGGCCTCGTCGGTGGCGGTCACGTCGGCGGGTGCGTCCTCCTCGACCGCGGGCTCCAGCTGCTCCTCGGTCTCGTCGCCCAGCTCGGCCAGGCGCGCCAGCGCGGTGCGGGCCAGCTTCGAGCGCCGCCCCAGGTAGCGCCGGGTGATCAGGCCGCGCTCCGGGTGGCCGTGCAGCCATCCCTCCCCGGCCCTGATGAGCTTGTCGACCTCGTCGGGCGCGATCCAGTAGTGCTTGCCGTCGTCGAGCACCGGCAGCAACACGTACAGGTGGTTGAGCGCGTCGGCCAGACGGGCGGCCCCGCTCAGGGTGAGCCGGACGTAGCGCGACTCCCCCCACTCAGGGAAGCCGTCGTCGAGCACGATCGGCTGCGCGGCCGCCTCCCAGCCGAGCGGCTCGAACAGCCGCCGCGCCAGGTCGGGCCCGCCCCGGCAGGGCAGCGCGGGCAGCCGCAGCTCCAGCGGCAGCGGCGTGCCCGGCAGCTCGGGCCTGGCCCTGCACCGTCCGGCCCGCGCGGTGCGGAACACGTCGGCCAGCGCCACGGCCAGCAGCGAGGAGGCAGCATAGGGGCGGTCGTTGACGTACTGCGACAGGCTGAAGTCGGGCGAGCCCTTGCCGCGCGACCTGACCAGCGCGATCGGGTCGACCTCGAGCATGAGCGCCGCCGTGCAGCGCTCGTCGCCGGCCTCGGAGTAGAACACCGTGGCCGTGCCGAACGACTGGCCGAACTCCTGCACACGCTCGGGATGCTTGTGCAGGAGAAAGCCGAGATCGGTGGCGGGCCTCGCGGTGGTCGTGATCGTCAGCAGCACACGCCCAAGTGTGCCGTAACCACGCGAAGCGCCGCCAATCGATTACGCCACGTGCGAGAGCACCTCGGCGGCGATCAGCTCCAGGTGTTCCAGGTCGGCCAGGTCGAGGATCTGCAGGTAAACGTGCTCCGCGCCGAGCTCGGCGAACGTGGCGATCTTCTCGGCCACCTCGGCGGGAGTGCCGGCCAGGCCCCGCTCGCGCAGGGCGGCGGGGTCCTCGCCGATGGCCGCCGCGCGCCGCTCGACCTCCGCCTGGTCGGCTCCCACGACCGTGGTCTGCGCCGTCGACAGCAGTACGGTGCGCCCGGTGCTCTCGCACGCCTCGCGCACCCGGTCGAAGGCCTCCTTGGTCTCGTCCAACGTGCGGAACGGCACGTTGTACTCGTCCGCGTACGTCGCCGCCAGCCGGGGCGTGCGCTTGGCGCCGAACCCGCCGATGATGACCGGCGGCCTGGGCCGCTGGACGGGTTTGGGCAGGGCGGGCGAGTCGGCGAGCCGGTAGTAGCTGCCCTCGAAGGAGTAGCTCTTCTCCGCCGTCCACAGACCCGTGATGATTTCTAGCTGCTCCTCGAAGCGCGCGAAACGCTCGCCCGTCGGCGGGAACGGGATGCCGTACGCGGCGTGCTCACCGTCGTACCAGCCGGTGCCGAAGCCCAGCTCGGCCCGGCCCCCGCTCATCTGGTCGACCTGGGCCACGGTGATCGCCAGCGGCCCCGGCAGCCGGAACGTGGCCGGGCTCACCAGCGTGCCCAGCCGGATCCTGGAGGTCTCCCTGGCCAGACCGGCAAGCGTGATCCACGCGTCAGTCGAGCCGGGACCCGCGTCGCCGGGGCCGATGCGCTGGTAGTGGTCGGACCGGAAGAAAGCGTCGAAACCCAGGCTTTCGGTGGCCTGTGCGACGGAGAGCAGGTCGTCATATGTCGCGCCCTGCTGGGGTTCGGTGAAGATCCTCAGCTTCATGCCCACATTATCCGCACACAACGGACGCGAATCTGAAAAGAGCCGCGCCGTGCCGCCCGCGGTTGGTAGCGTGCACCCGCCAGCGCTGTACGTAGCCGACCGAACACACGGGGTGGCCTATGCCGCGGCACACCAGGGAGCCCGGCCTGCTCCCTCGCCCTCTGGCGATCCTGGGAGCGCTCGCGCTCGTCGCGGGCACCGGCGCGGCGATCCGCCTGCTCCCGGCGAACGGCACGCCTCCGCCGGCGGCGCCGCCACCGGTCGCGCGGCCGTCGCCTTCGCTCTCGCCCGTCGTCTCCGAGGAGCCACCGACGACGACGTACATGACGT
Source organism: Nonomuraea diastatica (assembly GCF_004349015.1). Classification (NCBI taxonomy): domain Bacteria; kingdom Bacillati; phylum Actinomycetota; class Actinomycetes; order Streptosporangiales; family Streptosporangiaceae; genus Nonomuraea; species Nonomuraea diastatica. The sequence continues at coordinate 15,428 of NZ_SMKP01000112.1, read as the reverse complement.
TCGTCGACACCGCCCGCGAGCCCGAGTTCGACCTTCCCGCGCGGTCCCGCCGCACCGGCGTCCGCCGGTACGCGCTCGGCCACCTCGTCGCGGGCGGCGACGGCTGCGTGCCGGCGTGGACGGGCTCCCGCGCCCCCGGCAAGCGGATCGGCCGGCTCAGGGCGCTGGGCGGCGACGCCGTGCTCGTGTTCGGCGGGTCTGGCGGGCGCGAGCTGGCCACGACGTGCACCCGGCCCGGCGCGCTCGCCACCGCCTACCGCAGGATCATCGGAGCTTACGACGCCACCACCATCGACTTCGAGGTCCGCGACAGCGCCGACAAGGGCGCCGTGCTGCGCAGGGCGGGCGCCATCCACGCCCTGCAGCAGGAGCGCGACCTGCGCGTGAGCTTCACCCTGCCGCTGAAGCCCGGCGGGCTGAGCCCGGCCGACGCGGCGATGCTGCGGACCACCCGCCGGGCGGGCGCGGACATCGGCACCGTCAACCTGCTGGCCGATCTCGAACGGAGCACGGCGCACCGCGGCCGGCTGGGCAGGGTGGCGACGGCCGTGCGAGCGGCCCGCGTCCAGATCGCGCGGGCGCAGGAGGTGGACGACCCCGGCGAGGCGTGGGAGCGCATCGCGCTGACCCCGGTGCTGGCCGCCGGCTCCGACCTCGGCGCGTCGGACGCGCGCACGCTGGCCGCGTACGCCACCCGCCACCGGCTGGCCTGGCTGTCACTGCGCGGAGCGAGGCCACCGCAGGGCGTCTCACGGATTCTCTGGCGGGCGCTGTCCTGAATATAGTCTTCCGGGGAGCGGTGAGGATTTTGTCAGCAAGGGGAGGGCGTGATGGCGGCACGTCCCGACACGGCCAGAAAGCTCCTCATCTATTGGATGGACGCCGCGATAGTCCTCATGGCCGTGATGTTCGGCGTGATCATCGTCGCGGAGACGGCGTCCGGCACGATCACCGTCCCCCGCACGGCGGCCATCCTCGTGTGCCTGCTCGGCTTCTTCGGACTCTATCCCTTCCTCCTCAGGCAGGCCTTCGACCACCGGCCCAGGCCCACACCGAAACTGGCGCTCGCAGCGGTGTTCGCGGGCGGCATGCTGCCGCTCATGCCGCACAACGGCAGCACCGCCGGCCTGCACCACCAGAGCGTCGCCCTGTGGTTGTCGGCCGCCGCGCTCTATCTGCCGCTGTGGGCGACGGCCTGCCTGGCCACGGCCACGGTCACCTTGTCCGTCGCGTTCGTCGTCCACGTGACCGGCCAGGCGTGGCCGGGCGTCCTGCTCGGCGATTCGGCCATGACCGTCGTCCTGATCGGAGCCATGCTGCTGTGGCGCTGGCTCTGGTGGATCATCAGGGACGCGCACAAGAGCCGGGAGGCGAAGGCCAGCCTGGCCGTCGCGGAAGAGCGGCTGCGCTTCGCCCGTGACCTGCACGACCTGCTCGGCCACAGCCTCGCGGTGATCACGCTGAAGAGCGAGCTGGCCGCCAAGCTGACCACCAAGGACACCGCGAGGGCGGCCGCCGAGATGGCCGCCGTACGCGAGCTGGCCGGCGAGTCGCTGGCCGAGGTGCAGCAGGCCGTGCACGGTTACCAGATGCTCGACCTGGACGAGGAGCTCGACGGCGTACGCGTCGCGCTGGAGGCCACGGGCGCCCGCTGCGTGATCGAGGCCAGGGCCGACGAGCTGGCACCGGAGGCCAGGACGCTGCTGGCGTGGGCGGTGCGCGAGGGCGGCACCAACGTGCTCAAGCACAGCAGGGCCACCCGCTGCGCCATCACGATCGACGGGGGCGTGCTCGAGATGGTCAACGACGGCGTGAACGGGCAGCCGGGCACGACCGGCAACGGCCTGCGCGGGCTGTCGGAGCGGCTGGTCGCGGCGGGCGGCTCGTTCTCCGCGGCGCCCACCAGGTCGGGCGAGTTCCTGCTGCGCGCGACGGTGCCGTCATGAGAGTCATCTCCCGCGTGCGGAACGCGACGAAATACGACAAGGCCCGCTGGCTGATCATCTGGTCCTCGGACCTTCTCCTGCTGCTGTCCGCCGTCGGTTTCTTCGACCTGTACGTCCGCTGGCAGATGGGTCTGCCCTGGCCGGCGGTCGTGACCGCCGCCGTGTTGCTGCTGGTCTTCACCGTGCTCAGCACGCGGCCGTTCAGGATCGCCGTCAGGGGCGGGAAGCGGCCCACGGCGATCCTCGCGGTCACGGGGGTGATCGTCCTCCTCCTGTCGGTCCTCCCGATCGTCTGGGTGATCCCGGCGTGGCTGGGGCTGATCACGGCGTTCGCCCGCAGAACGACCATCATCGCCCTGTCGGTCGGGTCGATCGTGGTCATCAACCTGTACGTGACGCTGGCCGACTCCTTCGTTCCCGAGCTGGTGCTCATCCAGGCCGTGATGACCGCCATCGCCGTCGGCGCGGTGTGGGCCAACCTGCGGCTCTGGCACCTGACCAAGGAGGCGCACGAAGGGCAGGAGGCGCTGTCCAGGCTGGCGGTGTCGGAGGAGCGGCTGCGCTTCGCCCGCGACCTCAACGACCTGCTCGGGCAGAGCCTCACCGACATCGCGGCCGGGACCGCCCGCGCCGAGCGGACCCTGCGCTCCGGGCGGGAGGCGGCCGCGGCCGAGATGTTCGAGGTGCGCGACCTGGCCAGGCAGTCGCTGCGCGAGGTGCGCAACGTCGTCCAGAACTACCGGGCGATCGACCTGGACGAGGTCCTCGCCAGCGTCCGGGCGGTGCTGGAGGCGGCGGACGTACGCTGCACCGTGCGCGCGGAAACCGCCTCGTTGTCGCCCGAGACGCGCACGCTGCTGGCCACGGTCGTGCGCGAGGGCGCGACAAACGTGCTCAAGCACAGCGAGGCCGAACGTTGCACGATCACGATCCAGGACGGAGTGCTGGAGATGTCCAACGACGGGGTGCACGGGCCGGTGGGTCCGCACGCGCCGAACGGCCTGGCGGGGCTGGCCCAGCGCGTGCGCGCGGCGGGCGGCACCCTGGAGGCGGAGCCGGCCCGCGAGGGCCGCTACCTCCTGCGCGCGGCGGTGCCCGCATGACCGCGCACATGCCCCGTACGAGGAGGACCCCGGCATGACCACCCGCGTGCTGCTCGCCGACGACGAGCACCTCGTCAGGGGCGCCATCGCGGCCCTGCTCGACCTGGAGGACGGCATCGAGGTCGTGGCCCAGGTGGGCCGGGGCGACGAGGTCGTGCCCGCGGTGGCCGAGCACCGGCCCGACGTGGCCGTCCTCGACATCGAGATGCCGGGCATGGACGGCCTGAGCGCCGCCGAGCAGATCAGCTCCCAGTGCAAGATCGTCATCCTGACCAGCCTGGGCCGTCCCGGCTACCTGCGCCGGGCCATGGCGGCGGGCGTGAGCGGCTTCCTCGGCAAGGACGCCTCGGCGGAGGAACTGGCGATGGCCATCCGCAAGGTCCAGGCGGGCGGGCGCTACCTCGACGCCGAGCTGGCCGCCGCGGCGATGGCCGCCGGCGACAGCCCGCTGACCGAGCGCGAACGCGACGCCCTCCGTCTGGCCGGCGACGGGGCCACGATCTCCAGGATCGCGGGAGAGCTGCACCTGACAGAGGGCACCGTACGCAACTATCTGTCCAGTGCCATGACCAAGCTCAACGCGCAGAACCGCCTGGAGGCCATCCGCACGGCACAGCGCATGGGCTGGCTCTGAGCGGCTCCTCCCCCTGAGGCGAGGATGCCGGCACACCCGCCGGCGTCTCCCGGCCTACGCCCGGACGAGCAGAGCGACGCACTCCACGTGATGGGTCATCGGGAACGCGTCGAACGCCCGCAACTCCGACAGGGTGTAGCCGCGCTCCGCCAGCCAGGCCAGGTCGCGGGCGAGGGTGGCCGGGTCGCATGACACGTACACGATCCGCAGGGCGTCCAGCGACGCGATGCGCGTCACCACCTCGCGCCCCAGCCCCGCCCTCGGCGGGTCGACCACGACGAGGTCGGCCCGCTCGATCTGGAACCGGTCGAGGGCGTCCTCGACGCGCCCCCGCTCCACCCGCGCCTGCGGCAGGTCGCGGAGGTTGGCGCGGGCGTCACGGACCGCGGACTCCTCCGACTCCACGCCGAACACCGCGCCCTCGGGCCCCACGGCCTCCGCCAGGCCGGCCGCGAACAGGCCCACGCCGCAGTAGAGGTCGAGCGCCCACTCCCCCGGTTCGGGCGCGGCGTACGCCAGCACCGCGTCGAGCAGCGTCTCGGCGGCCCCGGGGTGCACCTGCCAGAAGCCGCTGCCCGCCACCCGGAACCGGCGGTCGCCCGCCTGCTCGTGCAGCACGCCTGAGCCGCGCCGCGGCACCGTGCGGCCCTTGCCCTGGTCGAGCAGGACGGAGGCGGGCGCTTCGAGGTCGGGCACCGTGACGCTGCGCCGGGGCCTGGGCGTGACGACCACGGCCCGGTCGCCGCCGGATGAGGCGATGACCTCGATGCTCGACGCGCCAGGCCAGGTGTGCTCCTCGGCGGCGACCGCCTCGACCTCGGGGTGGGCGATCAGGCAGGCGTCGACGACCTCGATCTCGTGGGAGCGGTGGCGGCGGAAGCCCAGCTCGCCGGAGGGCAGCGCGGCGAATTGCACCCGCGTGCGCCAGCCGAGGCCATCTTTGGCCCCCGGCACCTCCTCGACCACGACCTCGCGCTGGATGCCCGCCAGCCGCTGCAACTGCTCGGTCACGACCTGCGCCTTGAGCCGCCGCTGCGCCTCGGGCGTGGCGTGTTGCCAGTCGCAGCCGCCGCAGCGCCCCGGTCCGGCGTAGGGGCAGGGCGGGACTACACGATCGGGCGACGGCTCGAGGATCTCCACGGCGTCGGCCCGCAGGAACCGGGTGGTCTCCTCGGTGACGTCGGCGATCACCCGCTCGCCGGGCAGGGCGTGGCGGACGAAGACCACGCGCCCTTCGTGGCGTGCCACGCACCAGCCGCCATGGGCGACCGGACCTACCGTCAGCTCGAGAGATGCCTGTTCCACACCAACACCCTATGTGCGCGGGCGCGGCGGCCTGTCACGGGTGGGGGGCGCCGCCGTCCCCTACGGGCGGGCCGTTACCCTAGGTGATCGTGAACCAGGGGCGGGTGGTACGTCGGCGGCTCGGATTCGGGGGGACGCTGCTGGCCGTGCTGTTCGCCTGCGCCTCGCTGACGCCGTCGCTGCTGCCCCGCACGTGGCTCTACCAGGGGGTCATGGGCGCCGTCACCGGGATCATCGGCTATGCCGCAGGTGCGGCGCTGGGCGCGCTGGGGCGTTCGGTGATCAGCTACCGCCCGTCCGAGCGCGCCCGCTGGATCGCCTGGCAGGTCCTGATCGCGAGCGGCGCCGCGGTGGGGGTGATCACGCTCTGGTACAGCTATGACTGGCAGCGCGACCTGCGGGAACTCATGGGCATGGACACGCGGATCACCTGGTTCCCGCCGGTGATCCTCGCCGTGGCCCTCAGCCTGTTCGCCGTGATCCTTTTCCTGTGCAGGCTGGTACGCCTGGGCGGCCGCAGGCTGATCGGCTGGCTGGACCGGTTCGTGCCGTCGTTCGCGGGGCACGCCATCGGTGTGCTCGTCATCGCCGTCCTGGTGGGGGTGCTGGCGAACGACGTGGTGTTCTCCGGGTTCGTGGCCAGGGTGAGCGACGTCTCGTCGGTCGCCAACAAGGGCACCAACCCGGGCGTGCGCCCGCCCGTGTCGCGTTCCCTGTCGGGCGGCCCCGGCTCGCTGGTGAGCTGGGAGTCGCTGGGCAGGGAGGGCCGTAGTTTCGCCGGCAGCGCCGTCACCCCCGCCCAGCTGACCGCCTTCTCCGGCCGTCCGGCCGCCGAGCCCATCAGGGTATACGTCGGCCTCGACGCCGAGGCCTCGCCCGAGGCGCAGGCGCGGCTGGCCGTGCGCGAGCTGGAGCGCACCGGCGCGTTCGACCGGCCGATCATCGCCGTGCTCGGCACCACCGGCACCGGCTGGGTGGACGAGCACATCGTCGACGCGCTCGAGTACATGTACAACGGCCGCTCCGCCATGGTCGCGGTGCAGTACTCCTACCTGCCGAGCTGGGTGTCGTTCCTGGTCGACAGGGGCAAGGCGGCGGCCGCCGGCAAGGCGTTGTTCGAGGCGGTGCACGCCCGGCTGGCCCTGCTGCCGCTCGATGACCGGCCGCGCCTGGTGTTGTCGGGCGAGAGCCTGGGCTCGTACGAGCTGGAGCGGGCGTTCGACGACCTGGACGACATGGTGGCCAGGACGGACGGTGCCTTGTTCGTCGGGCCGCCGAACGCCGACCCGATCTGGCGGCGGCTCACCGAGGGCCGCGAGCCCGGCAGCCCCGTGTGGCGGCCGGTCTACGAAGGCGGCCGGACGGCCAGGTTCGCCCAGCACCCCGCCGACCTGAACCGCCCGCCCGGCCCGTGGCGGCACCCGCGCGTCGTCTACCTGCAGAACGCCTCCGACCCGGTGGTGTGGTGGACGCCGGAGCTGATCTACCGAAGGCCGGCCTGGCTGGAGGAGCCGCGGGCGCCGGGCATGAACCCGCAGATGAACTGGTTCCCGCTGGTGACGTTCTGGCAGGTGCTGGTGGACATGACGGCCGCGCTGTCGGTGCCGCCTGGGCACGGGCACCGGTACAACGCCGACATCGTGGACGGATGGGCCGCCGTGGCCCCGCCGCCGGGTTGGAGCGCGGGCGACACCGGCAGGCTGCGCGCGCTGATCAGCGGGAACTGAGCCGCCCCTCGTCGTCGCTCTGCTGCGCGGGACGCCGCACCGCGCCGGGCGCGAACGGCTCGGGCCTGCCCTTGAGCCGGTCGGAGGACTGCAGCTGCCAGGGCACGCTGGTCACCATGACTCCCGGCTTGAACAGCAGGCGCGCCTTCAGCCGGAGCGCGCTCTGGTTGTGCAGCAGGTGCTCCCACCAGTGGCCGACCACGTATTCGGGGATGAACACGGTCACCACGTCGCGCGGTGAGCGCCTACGCAGCGTCTTGACGTAGTCGAGGATGGGCTGCGTGATCTCGCGGTAGGGCGAGTCGAGCATCTTGAGCGGCACCGGGATGCCCAGGCGCTCCCACTCCTCCTGCAGTCTGCGCGCCTCCTCCCCCTCGACGCCCACGGTGACGGCCTCCAGCGTGGACGGCCGGGTGACGCGGGCGTACGCGAGGGCACGCATGGTCGGCTTGTGGATCTTCGAGACCAGCACGATCGCGTGGTTGCGCGCGGGCAGCATGGCCGGCTCGTAGTCCTCACTGATCTCCAGCTCCGCCGCCACGTTGTCGTAGTGACGCCTGATGCCCTTCATCATGAGGTACAGGGTCGGCATCACGATCACCACGATCCAGGCCCCGACCAGGAACTTCGTCAGCAGCACGACGATGAGCACCAGCCCCGTCATGATCGCCCCGAAGAAGTTGATCGCTCGGGAGCGGTACATCTGGTGCCGGATCCTGGGCTCGGTCTCGGTCTTCAGATGGCGGGTCCAGTGGATGACCATGCCGGTCTGGCTCAGCGTGAACGAGACGAACACTCCGACGATGTAGAGGTTGAGCAGGCGGCTGACGTCCGCATCGAACCCCCAGAGCAGCAGGCACGCGCCGAGCGCCAGAATGACGATGCCGTTGGAGAAGGCCAGCCGGTCGCCGCGGGTGTGCAGCTGGCGCGGCAGGAAACGGTCCTGCGCCAGGATCGAGCCGAGCACGGGGAAGCCGTTGAACGCCGTGTTGGCGGCCAGGAAGAGGATCAGCGCCGTCACCGCCGAGACGACGATGAACGGCGTCGACCCGCTCCCGAACACCGCGTCGGCCACCTGGGAGATGATCGGCTGCTGGTAGTAATCGGGGCCGACGGGCGTGCCGTCCGGTCTGAGCAGGTCCTCGGCGACCACCGACGGCTCGGCCACCTTCACCCCTGACGCCAGGCCGAGGGCGATGATGCCGCTGAACATGCTGATCGCCACCAGCCCCATCATCAGCAGCGTGGTGGCGGCGTTCTTGCCCTTGGGCTTCCTGAACGCGGGCACGCCGTTGCTGATGGCCTCGACGCCCGTCAGGGCGGCACAGCCGGTCGAGAACGCGCGCAGGATCAGGAACGCCGCGGCGAAGGCCGTGAGGTCGGTCTGCTCGGGCTTGATGGTGAAGTGGGCGCTGGGCGCCTGGATCTGCTCGTCCAGGACCAGCAGCCGGAACCCGCCCCAGGCGATCAGCCCCAGGACGGCGACCATGAAGGCGTACGTCGGGACGGCGAACGCGGCACCCGACTCGCGGATGCCGCGCAGGTTGACCACGGTCAGCAGGAGGACGATGACGATGGCGACGGCGGTCTTGTGCTGGCCCACGAACGGGATCGTGGCGCCGACGTAGTCGACGCCGTTGGCGACGGACACCGCGACGGTCAGCACGTAGTCGACCATGAGGGCGCTGGCCACGGTGAGCCCGGCGTTGCGGCCGAGGTTGGTGGTCGCGATCTCGTAGTCGCCGCCGCCACTGGGGTAGGCGTGCACGTTCTGCCGGTACGACGCCACGACCGTGAGCATCACGACCACGACAGCGAGCGCCACCCACGGGCTGTAGGCGTAGAAGGAGGCGCCGGCCAGGGAGAGGATGACGAGGATCTCCTGGGGCGCGTACGCCACGGACGAGAGGGCGTCACTCGCGAAGACGGGCAGGGCGACGCGTTTTCGCAGGAGCTGCTCATGGAGCTGCCCGCTTCGCAAGGCACGTCCCACGAGCACACGTTTGACGAGATCCGTCACCTTCGACACGTAACGAGATGCTAGTCCTCTGCCGGGGGGATCGAACGCGGCAGCCCCCCATCGGGCCATACTGGTGTCGAGCAACCTGCCGACCGCGAACATGCGGGGGGATATGCATATTGTGATCATGGGATGTGGCCGGGTGGGTTCGACCCTCGCCCACATCCTCGAGGACGGCGGACATTCCGTCTCCATCATCGACCGCGATCCGCAGGCGTTCCGGCGGCTGCGGGCCGGGTTCCGCGGGCGGCGGGTGACGGGTGTGGGCTTCGATCGCGACGTGCTCACCGAGGCGGGTGTCGAGTCCGCCACCGCGTTCGTAGCGGTCTCCAGCGGCGACAACTCCAACATCATCTCCGCCCGCGTGGCGCGTGAGACGTTCGGCGTCGACAACGTGGTGGCCCGCATCTACGACCCTCGCCGGGCCGAGGTCTACCAGCGGCTGGGCATCCCGACGGTGGCGACCGTGCGCTGGACCGCCGACCAGATCATGCGCCGCATCCTCCCCGAGGGCGCGGAGCCGCTCTGGCGCGACCCCACCGGCACCGTCGTCCTGGCCGAGGCGGCCGCGCACCCGTCCTGGATCGGCACGCGCGTCGTCGAGCTCGAGGAGCGGGCTCGGGCACGCGTCGCCTTCATCAACCGCATGGGCGAGGCCGTGACCATCGGCCCCGACACGGTGGTGCAGGAGGGCGACGTGCTGCACGTCATCGCCGCCGAGAGCGACATGGACCGGATCAACAAGGTGCTCGCCGCGGCACCGGAAGAGGACGACTGATGCGCGTCGCCATCGCCGGAGCGGGCGCCGTGGGCCGCTCCATCGCGGCCGAGCTCCTGGAGAACGGCCACGACGTGCTGCTCATCGACATCGACCCCGGCGCCATCAAGATCGACAGTGTGCCGCGCGCGGAGTGGCTGCTCGCCGACGCCTGCGAGATCGCCTCCCTCGACGAGGCCGGGCTCAACAACTGCCACGTCGTGGTGGCCTCCACCGGCGACGACAAGGTCAACCTGGTGGTGGCGCTGCTGTCCAAGACCGAATACGGCGTGCCGCGCGTGGTCGCCCGCATCAACCACCCCAACAACGAGTGGTTGTTCAACGAGTCGTGGGGCGTCGACGTGGCCGTCTCGACCCCGCGCCTGCTGAGCGCGCTGGTGGAGGAGGCGGTGAGCGTCGGTGACCTGGTGCGCCTGATGACGTTCCGCCAGGGGCAGGCCAACCTGGTCGAGCTCACCCTCGCCGACGACGCCCCTGTGGTGGGCCAGCGGGCCGGCTCGGTGCCGTGGCCCGTCGACGCCGCCCTGGTGGCGATCCTGCGCGAGGGGCGGGTGCTCGTCCCCACGGCGGACGATCCGCTGGAGGCGGGCGACGAGTTGCTCTTCGTGGCCAACCAGGAGGTGGAGCAGGAGCTGGCCCACCTGCTGTCGCAGCACTGACGGGAGGCCCCCTCGCGAGCGACACGCGAGGGGGTCTGTCACCGTGCTGCGCTTCAGGACTCCCAGACGAACTCGTTGATCCGGTTGGGGTCGTCCTTGTCAGAGCAGAATCTGTGGGTGTGCGGTGACTGGTCGGAGATGTCCACGTCGATCTCGCTGCTGACGTCCTTCCCGCAGGTCAGGTTCTGCGGGTCGGTGTCGTCATCGGCGATGGCGGGCACGGCCGCCAGCAGCAGGGCCGCAGTGGTCAAGGTGAGGGCGGCGACAACGCTTCTGAGCATGTTGGCTCCCGTACGGATGAGAGGGCAGTTCTGCCGGTTTTCTTACCCTCCGTAGCGAATCGCGTACTTAAGGGCTTCTTCCCGAGGTCTTTACCGTCTGCGACTGTCCGCGCCCCGGCTGGATGTCCCGCGATCGGCGGGTAGGGGGACCCCATGCGCCACAACGTGCTGGCTTGTGACTATGACGAGACCCTGGCCCGCGGGGGCCGGGTGGCCGAGACGACGATCGAGGCGCTGGAGCGGCTCTCCCGCGCCGGCATCAAACTCGTGCTGGTCACCGGACGCGAGCTCGACGACCTGCTCTCCGTGTTCCCGCACCCCGGCCTGTTCGACCTGGTCGTCGCCGAGAACGGCGGCCTGCTGTACGACCCGGGGCAGCGCACCTGCGACGCCCTGGCCATGCCTCCGCCCGCCGCGCTGGCCGACCGGCTGCGCCATGAAGGGGTCAGCCCGCTGGGCGTGGGGCAGGTGGTGGTCGCCACGCGGGAGCCGCACGACGTACGCGTCCTGGGGGCCATCCGCGAGCTCGGGCTGGAGCTGCAGGTGATCTACAACAAGGGCGCCGTCATGGTGTTGCCGCCGGGCGTGAACAAGGCAAGCGGCCTGGCCGCCGCACTCGACCGGTTGTCGTTGTCGGCGCACAGCACGGTCGCGGTCGGCGACGGGGAGAACGACCACTCGTTCCTGACCGCCGCCGAGTGCGGCGCCGCCGTCGCCAACGCGCTGCCCGCGCTCAGGGACGCGTGCGACCTGCGCCTGGCGGGCGAAGCGGGCGACGGGGTGGCCGAGCTGGCCGGCATGATGCTCTCGGGCGACCTGGACGCGGTGGAGGTGCCGCGCCGCCACGTCCTGCTCGGCCATCGCGACGGCGAGGAGGTGCGCCTGCGGCCGTACGGCTCCGGGCTCCTGGTGGCGGGCCCCTCGGGCAGTGGCAAGTCCACGGTGACGACGGCGCTGCTGGAGCGGCTCGTCGGCGACGGCTACCAGTGCGTGATCGTGGACCCGGAAGGCGACTACGCCGACTATCCGGGCGTCACCGTGCTCGGCGACCCGGACCGGGTGCCCGGCGTCGAGGAGGTCGCGCACCTGCTGGAGCAGCCACGGCAGAGCGTCGTGGTCAACCTGATCGGCCTGCAGCTGCGCGACCGCCCCACGTACTTCGCCGAGTTGCTGCCCCGGCTGACCGGCGTGCGCGCCAAGCTCGGCCACCCGCACTGGGTGGTGGTCGACGAGGCCCACCACCTGCTGCCCGCCGAGGTGCGGCGCGTGCCGCTGGGCGAGGCCGCCGACCTGGGGTCGCTGCTGATGATCACCGTGCATCCCGACGCGGTGAGCGCCGAGGCCCTGCGCCTGGTGACGACCACGATCGCGGTGGGCAGGGAGCCAGAAAGCACGCTCGCCGCGTTCGCCGGCGCCCTCGGCCGGGAGGCGCCCTCACTCGACCGGGTCGCCGATGGCGACATCGCGCTGTGGCGGCGCGGGGACGAGGCGGCCCAGCACCTCACCCTCACCCCCGCCACCGTCGAGCGCACCCGGCACCGCCGCAAGTACGCGGCGGGCACCATGGCCAAGGACAAGAGCTTCTACTTCACCGGGCCCGGCGAGCGGCTGCGGCTGCGGGCGCGTAACCTGCACACCTTCGTCGAGCTGGCCGAGGGCGTGGACGACGACACCTGGCTGCACCACCTGCGCAGGGGCGACTACTCTCAGTGGATCCGCGACTGCCTCGGGGACGCCGGCCTCGCCGACGAGGTGGCGGCGCTGGAGCGGGCGGACGAGCCGGAGCCCGCGGAGAGCAGGCAGCGGGTGGCCGACCTCATCGGCGAGCGCTACACCCTCCCCGCCGAGCCCACCGCCTTCGACCCCGACCACGACGACCGCTGAGCTCCTCCGCAGAGGGCACGGAAGGATCACGGAAGGATGCGGAAGGGCGGGCCGGGCGTCGTCGCGGAACGGTCAGACCGATGCGGCCGGTTTGATGGGGGTGCGGCCGCGGCCGAGCACCCACAACATCGCGGCGAACGCGGCCACCTGGAGCGGCCAGCCCATCACGATCTTGGCGAAGCCGAGCGCCGCCACCGCCTGATCGCCGCCGCCGAACAGGTAGACGGGCCCCTGCACGGCCACCCGCACCGCGCACGGCAACATGAGCAGCCACGTCAGCCGGGTGCAGAGCCTCACGATGCCCTGGTCCTTGTGCCAGGCCGTCGGATCGCCCGTGACCGAGCCGATCAGGAACCCGACAACCGGCCAGCGCGTGACGATCGACACCAGCATGCCGAGCATGTAGGCGGTGTTCCAGAGGATGCCGGGCAGGAAGTAGTCTTTCGCGTCGCCCGTGCGGCTGGCGAAGAACGCGCCGATCGCGATGCCGATCAAGCTGTTGATCACGAACTGCGGTGTGGACCGCTGCGCGATCCTGACCACCAACAACACGACCGACAGGGCGACGCTGATGATCAACGACAGCTTCAGGTCTTCTGTGGTGATCCAGGACACCGTGAAGGCGATCGTGGGGACCGCCGCCTCGATGATGCCGCGCACGCCGCCGAAGGCCTTGGCGAGCTGGGCTCGCACCGCCGCCTCAACCGTGTCGTGGGCGACCTCTTCTGCCTCGGCACTCACTCGATCAACTCCCTGGGCGCAGCTCGTAACGCGGATTGAACATCACCTTGCGCCCGTCCTGCATGCTGACCAGGCCCTCGGCCTTGACCGTGCGGCCGGGCTCGATGCCCGCTATCTTGCGGCGGCCGAGCCAGACCAGGTCGATCACGTCCGACCCGTCATAGAGCTCGGCCTCAAGTGCGGGAGCACCACCCCTCGGGCGCAGTGTCACTGTACGTAGCGTACCCGCCACGCAGAAGCGCCGGCGCCCGCCACACGAGGCGATGGGGGTGGCGCCGACCTCATCGGCGTCTTCCCGCAGCTCCTGGGCCTCGATCTCGGACTGGGAAGACGCCAGCCGACTCAAGAACCCGCGCAATCCCCTGCGTTTATGGGGCTCTGCCGTACTCATGATGGAGCCAGCCTATGTGATGTCAGCCGTCAGCGAATCTCACTGATCTCCGGCCCTCTCTTGAACGGGTTGAGCCCCTGCTGCTCCTGCTGCTGCTCGGCTCCCGGCTCGTTGGGACGGCGCAGCGGAATCGGCTCCTCGCGGGCCATCGGCTCGTCACCCCGCACGATCACGACGTCCTTGATGAAGTCGATGTACGCGGCCGCGATCGACTCGTCGAGCGCCGCCTTGCCGGAGATCACCGCGAGCAGGAACCAGCGTGGCCCGTCGATGCCGAGGTAGCGGGCGGGCCTGGTGTTGCCGTCGGCCTTCATCTCGCCGGTCAGCTCGCTGCCGAACGGGCCCTCCTGCTCCTCCAGGTGCTTGGCCTGGGCCAGGATCTTGGCCTTGACCTCGTCCCACAATCCCGAGCTGCGCGGCGCGGCCAGGGCCTGCAGTTGCAGCGAGCTGTCTTCGTACAGGGCCACGACGCCGACGTGCTGGTCGCCGACCGACGCCAGCCGTACGTCGAAGTCGGGATTGTGCGGCAGCCGCAGGCCGCCGAGGTCGATCCTGTCGGTGTCGGGGTGGGGCTCGTCGGCGTCCCACGGGCCGGACTCTCGGGTGGGCGCGGCAGACTCCTGCTCGATGGCCCCTTCCGGCTGCTCACGACGACGACGTCGGAACACGTTCCTCACTCTCCTTGCTCACCGGGCCGCCTGGCGGCCCGCCATGTCGAAGGGCCGCGGGCGCGACCCGCCGGTCAGCGTCCTGTCGATCCGAATCCGTTGGCGCCGCGCACCGAACCGGGCAGGCGCTGGACCTCATAGAAGGCCGCGCGCTCCACCCGCTGGACCACGAGCTGCGCCACCCGATCGCCCCGCTGGAGGCGGAACGGCTCTTTGGCGTCGGTGTTGATCAGCGTCACCCTGATCTCGCCGCGGTATCCGGCGTCGACCGTGCCGGGCGCGTTGACCAGGGTGACACCGTGCCGGGCTGCCAGGCCCGACCTCGGGTGCACGAACGCGGCGTAGCCGTCGGGAAGGGCGATCGCCACTCCCGTGCCGACGACGGCCCGCTCGCCGGGCATCAGCTCGACGTCCTCGACCGCGTAGAGGTCGGCGCCCGCGTCACCCGGGTGGGCGTAGGACGGCATCGGCAAGTCGGCGTCGAGCCGGTGGATGAGGACCTCGGGGCCCGCACCTGCGTTGGTCAAGGGTTCACCTCGTAGTCGTGTTCGGCGGCGATCGCGGCCAGATCGCCGTGCTTGGCGAAGTGTTCCATGTTCACCTCGATGAACAGGGCTGCCGCGCGGACGGCGACCGGTCCGTCGGGGGCGCCGATCCGCCCCTCAGCCTCAAGGTACGCCTTCCTGCCCGCGACGCCGTTGCACCAGGCACGCAGGTGGAGTGTCGTGCCCACGGGGACGGGGAGAAGATAGTCGGTCTCCAGGCGTCCCGTCACATAGGGCTTGTGGAACAGGTAGACGGACATCCCGATGACCTCGTCCATGGCGGCGGCCAGCACGCCGCCGTGCGCCAGCATCGGCGCGCCCTGATGCGCCTCCCCCACCGTGAACCCCGCCTCGACGGTGGACCCGTCGGGTGTCATGGCCGTGAGGTGCAGGCCGTTCGGCTGGTCGGCGCCGCAGCCGAAGCAGCGGTTGTAGTGGCTGCGCAGGGCGGTGCCCGGCGGCGGCGCCGCGGCGTGCGCCTCAGGCGGGGCGGTGCCCGGCGGCGGGGTGGTCAGGGAGGAACGCGTCACGGGTGACGAGGTTACTCCGTGTCCGCCCACCCGCGTCCATCTTCCCTTCCCGCCGCCCGCAGGCCCTCTCGGCCACCTGCGTTCCCGGCCGGCCCCACTCGGCCGATCGACCGGGCCCCGCCCCACCGCCCGGACCACACCGTCCGCTGACGTCCCCGCGGATCCGTTGCCGGTGGCCTAATCGTGTGGGCCAGCGTCGTCGCCGCGCTCCTGGGC
>NZ_SMKP01000111.1:0-34357 GCF_004349015.1 Nonomuraea diastatica | reverse complement strand
GTGCTGGGGGCGGCCGGGGTGGCGGCGTGCGGGCTGGCGCTCGCCGGATGCGGGGAGGGCGGCGCCGAGGCAAAGCCGAGCCTGAAGGGCAAGGTTCTCGCCAAGACGGCCGACGTGCCCGTGGGCGGGGGCACGCTGGTCGAAGACCTGAAAATCGTGGTCACGCAGCCGACGCAGGGCGTCTACAAGGCGTTCAGCTCGCTCTGCACCCACAAGGGCTGCGTCGTCAGCACGCCCGAGAACAACGTCATCACGTGCGCCTGCCACGGCAGCGAGTTCGCCGCCGACAGCGGGAGGGCCACCAAGGGCCCCGCCACCGGCGGGCTGGCCTCTTACCAGGTCAAGGTTGAGGGCGACGGCATCGTGATCGCCTGACGTGGCGCGCGACGCGGTGGGCTGAACAGGTAAATGTGCGTAGTCACCGGGATTGGGCTCAGGCAGGCTGAACCGGCGCGGGAGCGCTGCCGTACCTGAAGTGGAACCAATCTGGGAGGACGCACCATGACGGAAACGACACGCCGGAATGTGGTGCTCGGCGCTGGAGGCGCCGGGCTCGCGGCGATTCTGACGGCCTGCGCGAGCTACGGTTCGCCGACGACGGAAGCGGTCGCGGAGCCACCGGCGGAGGAGCCGTCGTCTGAGGCGCCGAAGAAAAAGAAGGCGGCGGCCGGCGGAGGCAAGGCCCTGGCCGACACCAGCGACATCCCCGAGGGCGGCGGGAAGGTCTTCGAGAACGAGAAGGTCGTCGTCACGCAGCCGACCGCGGGTGATTTCAAGGCGTTCAGCGCGGTGTGCACCCACGCAGGGTGCACCGTCGCCGCGGTCTCGAACAACACGATCAACTGTCCGTGCCACGGCAGCAAGTTCAGCATCGAGGACGGCTCGGTGGCGGACGGGCCGGCCGGCGGGCCGCTCGAGGAAAAGAAGATCAGCGTGGACGGCGATAAGATCAGACTCGCCTAAACCTTGTCTCATGATTTTCTCACCTAGGTGCGTTTGGGTGAGGCGCATGGGAAACGACCTTCAGAGCCGCCGGGCGATGATCGCAGGTGTCGGAGCCAGTGGCCTCGCGCTGGTGGTCACGGCGTGTGGCGGCGGCGCTGACACCGCACAGGACGCCGGCACTGCCCCAGAATCGAGCGCACCTCAGTCCAGCGCGCCACAGGCCGACGGCGCGCTGGCCAAGACCGCTGACATCCCCGTCGGCGGCGGCACGATTCTCAAAGACCAGAAGATCGTGATCACTCAGCCCACCGAGGGCGACTTCAAGGCGTTCAGCGCGCTGTGCACGCACAAGGGTTGCCCGGTCGCCAGCGTCGAGGGCGGTTCGATCGTGTGCCCGTGCCACGGCAGCAAGTTCGCGATCGCCGACGGCGCGGTGACCGACGGCCCTGCCGACAAGCCGCTGGCGGCGCAGGAGATCAAGGTCGACGGTGACCAGATCACCCTGGCTTAGCGGTCGCGGCCGGCCGGCCGCGCCGTGGCGCGGGCGTGGCGGGCCGGGCAACCTTGTCGGTAGGGGCCACTAGTCTTTGAATCGTGGCGAGATCAGCGGGCAGCCCTTTGAGTTTCCGGCCCAAACCAGGCGCGATCCCCGATTCCCCGGGGGTCTACCGGTTCAGGGACGCGCACGGCCGGGTGATCTACGTCGGCAAGGCCAAGAGCCTGCGCCAGCGGCTCAACTCCTACTTCGCCGACTTCTCCGCGCTCCATCCGCGCACCCAGTCGATGCTGACCACGGCGGCCGACGTCGACTGGACGGTGGTGGGCACCGAGGTCGAGGCGCTGCAGCTCGAATACTCCTGGATCAAGGAGTTCGACCCGCGCTTCAACGTGAAATACCGCGATGACAAGTCCTACCCCTATCTCGCGGTCACCATGGCCGACGACTTCCCGCGCGTGCAGGTCATGCGCGGGGCCAAGCGCAAGGGCACCCGTTACTTCGGCCCCTACTCCCACGCGTGGGCCATCCGCGAGACGGTCGACCTGCTGTTGCGGGTCTTTCCTGTGCGCACGTGCAGTGCCGGCGTGTTCAAGCGGGCCGGGCAGATCGGCCGGCCGTGTCTGCTCGGCTACATCGACAAGTGCTCGGCGCCGTGCGTCGGCCGGGTCACCCCGGAGGAGCACCGGGAGCTCGCCGAAGACTTCTGCGACTTCATGGCGGGCAACACCAGCCGCTTCATCAAGCGGCTGGAGAAGGAGATGCGCGAGGCGGCTGCCGAACAGGAATACGAGCGTGCCGCGCGGCTGCGTGACGACGTACAGGCGCTCCAGCGCGCCCTGGAGAAGCAGGCGGTCGTGCTCGGCGAGGGCACCGACGCCGACGTGATCGCGCTCGCGGAAGACCCGCTCGAAGCCGCCGTGCAGGTCTTCTACGTGCGCGGCGGCCGCATCCGCGGCCAGCGAGGCTGGGTGATCGACAAGGTCGAGGAGATCACGCCGGGCGAGCTGGTCGAGCAGTTCCTGCTGCAGATGTACGCCGAGGCGAGCCCCGACGCGATGCCCCGCGAAGTGCTCGTGCCCGCGCTGCCGCCCGACCACGAGGCGGTCGCCGAGCTGCTGACCGAGCAGCGGCGTGCCCGCGTCGAGGTGCGCGTGCCCCAGCGCGGCGACAAGAGGTCGCTGATGGAGACGGTAGAGCGCAACGCCAAGGAGTCGCTCGCCCAGCACAAGGTCCGCCGGGCCGGCGATCTGACCACGCGCAGCAAGGCGCTGCAGGAGATCGCCGACGCCCTCGACCTCGACCAGGCGCCGCTGCGGATCGAGTGCTACGACGTCTCCCACCTTCAGGGGGAGAATGTCGTGGCGTCGATGGTGGTGTTCGAGGACGGTCTGGCGCGCAAGAGCGAATATCGCCGCTTCGCCGTCAAGACCAAGGAGGGCGACGTCGCCTCGATCCACGAGGTCATCATGCGACGCTTCCGCCGCTACCTCGAAGAACGCTCCGCCACCGGTGAGCTGGCCCCCGACGCCGAGGACGGCCACGGCCCGATCGATCCCGAGACGGGCAAGCCACGCAAGTTCGCCTATCCGCCCAACCTGGTGGTGGTCGACGGCGCGGGGCCCCAGGCGGCCGCCGCGCAGCGGGCGCTCGACGAGCTCGGCATCGACGACGTCGCCGTGTGCGGCCTGGCCAAGCGGCTGGAGGAGGTCTGGCTGCCCGGCGACGACCAGCCCGTGATCATGCCTCGTTCAAGCGAGGGCCTTTATCTGTTGCAGCGCGTGCGTGACGAGGCACATCGGTTCGCCATCACTTACCATCGTTCCAAAAGGTCCAAGACGGTGAAGGAGAGCGCGCTCGACGGCGTGCCAGGTCTCGGGCCGGCGCGCAGGCAAGCGCTTCTCAAGCACTTCGGCTCCGTGAAGAAGCTCCGCGCGGCCACGGCCGCCGAGATCTGCGAGGTTCCCGGCATCGGCCCGTCCATCGCCGAGGTGATCGTGTCGACGCTGAAGGGAGATTCGCCTTGATCTCGCCAAGATGCCAGGACGTCCACGTCGCCGGCCGCCCGCTTGGCCGCCTCCGCTATGGTGATGAGGCCGGGAGGGCCGCTGACATGGACATTCGTGAGGCCGAGCCGGCGGACGGAGTGAGACAATGAGCACCGAGCCGGCGTTCGTCATCGTCACCGGCATGTCGGGCGCGGGGCGCAGCACGGCGGCCAAAGCGCTTGAGGACCTGGGCTGGTTCGTCATCGACAACCTGCCGCCCGGGCTGCTGTTCGCGATGGCCGAGGAGGCGGGCAAGGTCAAGCTGGCCGCCGACAAGGTGGCGGCCGTCGTCGACGTGCGCAGCCTGGCCTTCACCACCGACCTCAACGCCGCCATCGAGGAGCTTGAAGGGCGCGGCGTACGCGTGCGGGTGGTGTTCCTGGAAGCCAGCGACGAAGAGCTGGTGCGCCGGTTCGAAAACGTCCGCAGGCCGCATCCGTTGCAGGGCGAGGGGCGCCTGGTCGACGGCATCGCCAGGGAGCGGGGCATCCTGCGTGAGGTCAGGGCCAACGCCGACCTCGTGATCGACACGTCGGCGCACAACGTGCACGAGTTGCGTCACAAGATCGTCTCCTTCTTCGGCGGGGAGGACCGGCCGGGGCTGCGGGTCAACGTCGTGTCGTTCGGATTCAAATACGGGCTCCCGGTCGACGCCGACCTCGTGGTCGACTGCCGCTTCCTGCCCAACCCGCACTGGGTGCCCGACCTGCGGCCGATGAACGGGCTCGACACCCCGGTCCGCGACTACGTGCTCGGACAGCCAGGGGCCAAGGAGTTCCTCGACGCCTACGAGGAGGTCCTGCAGGTGGTCGCCGCCGGCTACGCGCGCGAGGGCAAGAGCTACGCCACGCTCGCGGTCGGTTGCACCGGCGGCAAGCACCGCAGCGTCGCCATGGCCGAGCAGGTCGCCGCCCGCCTGCGCGACCGCGGGATGGAAGTCCAGGTGAGCCATCGGGATGTGGGGCGGGAGTGACCGATGAGGGCTTCCAAGCCGCCTTGCCGCATCCGGTAGCTGGCGGGGCGCGGGCTCCGCACAGCGGTGCGGAGGTCGCCGCGGGCGCGTCGGGGAGTGGCGTCGGCGAAGTTGTGTCGAGTGCCTCGGGGAGTCGCGTCGGCGTTGTCGCGGACGTGTCGGGGAGGGGTGTCGGCGGGGATGCCGTGCGTCCGTTGGCGAGTGGCTCGGGTGGAGTCGTTGCAGGATCGTCGGCGAGTGGCGCGGGTGATGGCGTAAGGGTGCCGAGTGTGGGTGCGGGCCTGTCCGGTGGCGGCGTGGCGCCCCTCGGTGATGGCGCGCGACTGCTGGGCCGCGTCGCGGATGAGGGTGTGCGGTCCCTGGACGCGGGCGCTGACGATGGCGAGGACCCCTCGGACGGTGGCGCCAGGTCGTTGACCGCCGGCGCGGATGGGTGCGGGGCTCGGGTCGGCGGGATCGGGCCGAATGTGGTGGCGCTCGGTGGCGGGCACGGGCTCTACGCCTCCCTGTCGGCCTTACGGATGGTCACCGACCAGCTGACCGCCGTGGTGACCGTCGCCGACGACGGCGGATCGAGCGGCCGCTTGCGCCGCGAGCTCGGCGTGCTGCCGCCCGGCGACCTGCGGATGGCGCTGGCCGCTCTGTGCGGCGACGACGACTGGGGCAGCACGTGGAGCGAGGTCGTGCAGCACCGCTTCCGCAGCGAGGGCGAACTGCACGGGCACGCCGTGGGCAACCTGCTGATCGTCGCGCTGTGGGAACTGCTCGGCGACTCCGTGGCCGGGCTCGACTGGGTCGGACGGCTGCTCGGCGCGCACGGCCGGGTGCTGCCGATGGCGTCGGTGCCACTCGACATCGTGGCCGAGGTGGAGCTGGACGGCGTCATCTCGACCGTACGCGGGCAGGTGGCGTGTGCGCTGACGCCCGGCAGGGTGCAGGCGATCTCGCTCGTGCCCGAAGACCCGCCGGCGCGGCCCGAGGCGGTCGCGGCCGTGCTCGACGCCGACTGGGTGGTGTTCGGGCCTGGATCGTGGTTCACCAGCGTGTTGCCGCACCTCAAGGTGCCCGAGCTGGCCAGGGCCCTGCACGCGACCAGGGCCAGGCGGCTCGTCACGCTCAACCTGGCGCCCCAGCCGGGCGAGACCGACGATTTCTCCCCCCAGCAGCATCTGGAGGTGCTCACGCAGCACGCTCCCGATCTGTCGATTGACGTCGTGCTCGCCGACACCCGGATTGTCGACGATCCCGGCGCGCTGGAGAAAGCCGCCGCCGCCCTCGACGCCCGGCTGGTGATGGCCGACGTGGCGGCCGATGACGGCTCTCCCCGGCATGACCCACGACGTCTTGCCTCCGTCCTGGACGAGATTTTCCTCCAGAAGCGTTGATCCTGGTCGGCGTGGCGCCAAGGTGCGAGAGACTGACGGGAGCCGGTCTGAATGGGGGAGGACTAACGCTTATGGCGATGACAGGTGTGGTGAAAGACGAGCTGAGCCGCCTGCCGGTGCTGAAGCCGTGCTGCCGCAAGGCGGAGGTTTCGACGCTGCTGCGGTTCGCCAGCGGCCTGCACCTGGTGGGCGGGCGGATCGTGATCGAGGCCGAGCTCGACACCAACGCCACGGCGCGGCGGCTGATCAAGGACATCGGTGAGGTGTTCGGGCACAAGGCGGAGGTCCTCGTGCTCGCGCCCGCCGGGCTGCGCAAGGGCTCGCGCTACGTGGTCCGCGTCTACCGCGACGGCGAGGCGCTCGCCCGGCAGACGGGCCTCATCGACAACCACGGCCGGCCGGTCCGGGGGCTGCCGCGCCAGGTGGTGGCGGGGGCGGCCTGCGACGCCGAGGCCGCCTGGCGCGGGGCCTTCCTCGCCCACGGCTCGCTGACCGAGCCGGGCCGCTCGATGTCGCTCGAGGTCACCTGCCCGGGGCCGGAGGCCGCCCTCGCGCTGGTGGGCTCGGCACGGCGGCTGAAGATCCACGCCAAGGCGCGTGAGGTGCGCGGCGTCGATCGCGTCGTGGTGCGCGACGGCGACGCGATCAGCGCGCTGCTCACCCGGCTCGGGGCGCACGACAGCGTGCTCGCCTGGGAAGAACGGCGCATGCGCCGCGAGGTGCGGGCCACCGCCAACCGGCTGGCCAACTTCGACGACGCCAACCTGCGGCGCTCGGCACGGGCCGCGGTGGCGGCCGGAGCGCGGGTGCAGCGGGCGCTCGAGATCCTCGGCGACGAGGCGCCCGAACACCTGGTCGTGGCCGGGCGGTTGCGGGTCGAGCACAAGCAGGCGTCCCTGGAAGAACTGGGGCAGATCGCCGACCCGCCGCTGACGAAGGACGCGATCGCGGGCCGCATCCGGCGGCTGCTCGCCATGGCCGACAAGCGCGCGTCCGACCTGGGCATCCCCAACACCGAGGCCAATCTCACCGTCGACATGCTCGCCCCCTGACCGGCGTTACGGTGCCTCCCCCCGCACCGACGTGGCCGTTTGTGATGGCGTGGCGGCTTTTGGCATGTTTTACGGCACAGCACGGTGGACCGCACGCGCCGACGTGTGTGGCCGTCTGTCCTGGCCGGTCGTGAAGGCTCACGGGGTCCTCGCCGTGACGAGCGCGTAGCCGGCCGGGTTCCGTGGCTCGGAGGGATGGCGGGGTTTCGCCCGACGAATGTGCCTGGCGGAGTCGGCGCGTTCTGAACCGTCGTCTGATCAACGGGTTGGTCGATTCTCTGCCGTTTGGCAGTGGGTGCCCTGGGCCGCGTGATCGTAATGGGCGGTGGTGGTCAGTCGCGGGCCGGTTTGCGGGGGGTGAACAGGTCCGTGGTGGGCTTCGGTGCCGGGGCCTGGGCGGGCTCGAACGGCGCCCGGTATTCCGGCTCGCGCGGCTCCTCGGCCTCCACCTCGGCTTCCTGGACCCGCCGAGAGCGGCGTACGCGGGTGACCCGGAGGGTGACCAGGACGAGGGCGGTTAGCGCGGCGACGGCGATGTAGAGCCAGGCGGGCCAGGTCTCCGTCAGCGGGTCACGATAGAGGGCCAGCGCCTCGGGCAGGCCTTCGGTGAAGGCGGGCAGGGTGATGTCGGACAGACCGGCCGGGGTCTGCCTGCCGGGTGTGCGCTGGGCGGAGCCGATCATGATGGCCAGCCCCGCGATCTGTCCCGTGGCCACGGCGCCGCCCGCGTACAACGTGGCGATGGGCACCAGGACGAAGGTGCGCGGGCGCACCGAGCCCATGGCGAAGGAGACCACCAGAGCGATGACGAGAGACAGGGCCAGAGGGAGAGGAAGTCCGTTGCCGAACGCCGTGATGTCGCCGGGCAGGCTCTCCTGCAAGAGCACGGCCGCCCCCAGCCCCGCCGCGCAGATCAGCCCGGCCAGCAGGCCGACGATCAGTCCGGACAGCAGGCCGGATCGCTTGTGTGACATCTCAGCCCCCAGAGAATCACGAATTTACTCCGACGAGTCGGGCACTTTACTGGAACCTCGCAAAACGCGCCTCCGGAACGACGATTCACAGCGGGGCACCTGACGTGGTCTAAACCAATTTGAGTCCGATAAGGTTCGTGGTTGAGGTACCAGCCCGCCATCATTTGTTCGAGGAGATCGGTTCCCGTGAGCATCCGCGTAGGCGTCAACGGCTTCGGCCGCATCGGTCGCAACTTCTGGCGCGCTGTCGCCGCCAGCGGCAAGGACATCGAGATCGTCGCGGTCAACGACCTGACCGACAACGCGACGCTCGCTCACCTGCTGAAGTACGACAGCATCCTCGGCCGGCTGCCCTACGAGGTGAAGGCCACCAGCGACGAGATCACCGTCGACGGCAAGGCGATCAAGGTCTTCGAGGAGCGTGACCCGGCGAAGCTGCCCTGGGGCGACCTCGGCGTCGACGTGGTGCTCGAGTCCACGGGCCTGTTCACCGACGCCACCAAGGCCAAGGTGCACGCCGACAACGGCGCGAAGAAGGTCATCATCTCCGCGCCCGCGAAGAACGAGGACGTCACGATCGTCCTGGGCGTCAACGACGGCGCCTACGACCCGTCCAAGCACACCATCATCTCCAACGCCTCCTGCACCACCAACTGCCTGGCGCCGATGGCCAAGGTCTTGCACGACACCTTCACCGTCGAGAAGGGTCTGATGACCACCATCCACGCCTACACGCAGGACCAGAACCTGCAGGATGGCCCGCACAAGGACCTGCGCCGCGCCCGCGCCGCCGCGCTCAACGTGGTGCCCACCTCCACGGGCGCCGCCAAGGCCATCGGCCTGGTCCTGCCCGAGCTCAAGGGCAAGCTCGACGGCTTCGCCATGCGCGTGCCGATCCCCACCGGCTCGGCCACCGACCTCACCGTCGACGTCAGCCGCGAGGTCAGCGTCGACGAGGTCAACGCCGCGGTCAAGGCCGCCGCCGAGGGCCCGCTCAAGGGCATCATCAGCTACACCGAGGACGCGATCGTCTCCTCCGACATCGTCACCGACCCGGCCTCCTGCATCTTTGACGCCGGCCTCACCAAGGTCATCGGCAACCAGGTCAAGGTCGTCGGCTGGTACGACAACGAGTGGGGCTACTCCAACCGCCTCGCCGACCTGATCGAGCTGGTCGGCCGCGGTCTCTGATGCTGCGAGGGAGCGCCGCCGCCTGGAGGAGCGGCGGGAGCGAAGCGACCAGAGTGGGGGAAGGCGGCGGCATATGGCGACCGGGCCCGCCTCACGGAGTGAGGCCATGAGCAGGAGCATGAGCATGCGCACGCTCGACGATCTCGATGTGAAGGGCCGGCGCGTGCTCGTGCGCGCCGACCTCAACGTCCCCCTCGACGGGGAGACGATCAGCGACGACGGCCGCATCCGGGCGTCCGTGCCGACGATCAGGGCGCTGACCGGCGCGGGCGCCAAGGTCGTGGTCTGCGCCCATCTGGGCAGGCCCAAGGGTCAGGTCACGGCGAAATACTCGCTCAGGCCGGTGGCCAGGCGGCTCGGCGAGCTGCTCGGCCAGGACGTGGCCTTCGCCTCCGACGTGGTCGGCGACAGCGCCCGCGGTTGTGCCGGGTCACTCCAGGACGGCCAGGTCGCCCTGCTGGAAAACCTGCGGTTCGAGCCCGGCGAGGAGTCGAAGGACGACGCCACGCGGCACGCTTTCGCGGAGCGGCTGGCCGGGCTGGCCGAGCTCTACATCGGCGACGGCTTCGGCGCGGTGCACCGCAAGCACGCCAGCGTCTACGACGTGCCCCGGCTGCTGCCGCACGCGGCGGGCGGGCTGGTCGTGGCCGAGGTCGAGGTGTTGAAGAAGCTGACCGAGGAGCCCGAGCGGCCCTACGTGGTCGTGCTGGGCGGCGCCAAGGTCTCCGACAAGCTGGACGTCATCGCCAACCTGCTGACCAAGGTCGACCGGCTGCTCGTCGGCGGCGGCATGGCCTACACCTTCCTCAAGGCGCAGGGCCACGAGGTCGGCAGGTCGATACTCCAGGAAGACCAGCTCGACCAGGTCCGCGGCTTCCTCGACGAGGCGGCCAAGCGGGGCGTCGAGCTCGTCCTGCCGGTCGACGTGCTGGCCGCCGTCACCTTCGCCGCCGACACCGAGCACGAGGTGGTCGACGCCACGGCGATCCCGGCCGACCGGGAGGGTCTCGACATCGGGCCCAGAACGCGCGAACTGTTCGCGAGCAAGCTGGCCGATGCCAGAACGGTCTTCTGGAACGGCCCGACGGGCGTGTTCGAGTTCGACGCGTTCGCAGGCGGCACGAGGGCGGTGGCCGAGGCGCTGATCGCCCAGACCGGCAGTGAGGGCGCCTTCACCGTGGTGGGTGGCGGCGACTCCGCGGCGGCCGTGCGCCGGCTGGGGCTGCCGGAAGACGGGTTCTCGCACATCTCGACAGGTGGCGGGGCCAGTCTCGAATATCTTGAAGGCAAGACCCTTCCCGGACTCGCGGCTCTGGAGGCGTGACGTGACCACCCGCAAGCCGCTCATCGCCGGCAACTGGAAGATGAACCTCAACCACCTCGAGGCCATCGCGCTGGTCCAGAAGCTGGCCTTCGGGCTCAGCGACAAGGACTTCGACAAGGTCGAGGTCGCCGTCCTGCCGCCGTTCACCGACCTGCGCAGCGTGCAGACGCTGGTCGACGGCGACAAACTGCGCATCGTCTACGGCGCCCAAGACCTCTCCGAGCATGACGCCGGGGCCTACACCGGCGAGGTGTCGGGTGCCATGCTGGCCAAGCTCGGCTGCACCTACGTCACGATCGGACACTCCGAGCGGCGGCAATACCACGGCGAGGACGACGATCTCGTCAACGCCAAGGTGCAGGCCGCCTACCGGCACTCGCTCACACCCATCCTGTGCGTGGGCGAGGGGCTGCCGGTGCGTCAAGAGGGCGGCCACATCGCGCACAGTCTTGGCCAACTCGACGGAGCACTGCGCAAAATCACGGCCGAGCAGGCAAAATCGATAGTGGTGGCCTACGAACCGGTGTGGGCGATCGGCACCGGAGAGGTGGCCACCCCGGAGGACGCTCAGGAGGTCTGCGGAGCTTTGCGAGTGAGACTCGCTGAGCTCTACGACTCCGAAGTGGCCTCCGCGGTCCGTATCCTTTACGGTGGCTCGGTCAAGTCAGGCAATATCGCGGGGATCATGGCTCAGCCCGATGTCGATGGCGCGCTTGTTGGTGGTGCGAGCATCGACGCCGGGGAGTACACGAAGATCTGCCGTTTCTCCGATATGCCCGGCTAACTGAGCCGTTCTGGGGGTGCGACTTGACATCAGGCCGTACCCTCAAGAGGCAAGTCTGAATCGTCACGCGTAACAGAGCATTGAAGGAACAGGCATACCGTGGAACTCGGAATCTCTATCGCCCTCATCCTGGCGAGCCTTCTCATGATCCTGCTCGTCCTGATGCACAAGGGCAAGGGCGGCGGCTTGTCCGACATGTTCGGCGGCGGGTTCTCGTCGAACTTCGGTGGTTCCTCGGTGGTGGAGCGCAACCTCGACCGGCTGACCGTCATCACCGGCATCATCTGGTTGGTCTGCATCGTCGCTCTCGGCCTGCTTCTGCGGCCCTGAGCAAGCAAGTCAACGCGTGACAGTGATTCTCCCCCCGTGTCTGCGCGCGGGGCGATCGAGCGAGGAGTTCATCCGTGGGTAGTGGCAACGCGATCCGTGGCAGCCGAGTCGGCGCCGGCCCTATGGGGGAGGCCGAGCGCGGCGAGGCAGCTCCGAGAGTGCGGGTCTCGTTCTGGTGCGCCAACATGCACGAGACGCGCCCCAGTTTCGCCAGTGACGCGGCGGTCCCCGAGCTATGGGACTGCCCGCGTTGCGGCCTCCCAGCCGGACAGGACGAGGAGGCCCCGCCTGCTCCGCCCAAGAACGAGCCGTACAAAACGCACCTGGCTTACGTGAAGGAGCGCAGGAGCGACAAGGACGGCAAGGCGATCCTCGAGGAAGCACTGGAGCGCCTGCGCAACAACAAGTCCCCCTGGTAGGCGTGTCAACGAAAGGGACCCGGCGCCGTGCGGGGCCCTTTCGCCGTTCCCGGCCCCAACGGGTGGGGCTCGTCAGTCCTGCACGTGGACCGGCTCGCCGTTCACGAACGTCATGCGCACCCGCGTCATCCAGAGGTCACCGGGTGGCAGTTCGAAGGGATCGCGGTCCAGGACCACCAGGTCGGCGGGGCGCCCAGGTTCGACGATGCCTGCCGGTGAGCGGTTGATCCAGGCCGAGCCCGCCGTGTAGGCGGTCATGGCCGTCGCCAGGTCGAGGCGCTGGCCGGGCAGGAACGGGGTCTGCGCGGTGGGGTAGCCAGCGTGCACAGAGCCACCCGGCTCCGTGCGGTTCACCGCGACGTGCATGCCCTGCAGCGGGTCGGCGTCCGAGACCGGCCAGTCGCTGCCCGCGCAGCACCGGGCGCCGTGCGCGATCAGGTCGGCGAAGGGATACTGCCACGACGCGCGCGGCTCGCCCAGGAACGGCAGCGTCAGCTCGTCCATCTGCGCGTGGTGTGTGGCCCAGAGCGGCTGCAGGTTGGCCGTGACGCCCAGGGCGGCGAAGCGCGGCACGTCGGAGGGCTCGATGATCTGCAGGTGTGCGATGTGGTGGCGGTTGGCGGGGTTCGTGCCCTCGAAGCCGTCGAGAGCCTCGCGTACCGCCCGCTCCCCGATGGCGTGGACGTGCACCTGGAAACCGTGCCTGTCCAGCTCGGCCACATAGCGCTTGAGTTCGACCGGGTCCACGTACGACAGGCCCGTGCCGCCGCACAGGCAGTACGGCTCCAGCGTGGCCGCCGTGAAGTTCTCCGTGATCCCGTCCTGCATGATCTTGACCGAGGTGGCGCGGAACCGGTCGAGTCCCTCGGTGGCGGCTCGCCGCTCGACCAGGCCGGGGATCTGCTCCAGGCCACGTGTCCTGTCCCACCACAGGGCGCCCACCACGCGGGCCCGCAGCAGGCCGGAGCCGGCCGCCGCCACATAGGTGGGCAGCTGGTCGTCCGAGCCCGCGTAGGAGCCCACGATGGCGTCCTGCCAGCCGGTGATGCCCAGCGAGAACAGGTGCTCCTGCGCCCGTGCCAGCGCGTCGAGCAGGTCCTGGGCGGACGGGCGCGGGGTGAGCAGGCCGACGAGATCCATCGCGCCCTCGTGCAGGACCCCGGTGGGCGCGCCCCCGGCGTCGCGCTCGATCCGGCCGTCGGGCGGGTCGGGGGTGGCGGCGGTGATGCCGGCCAGTTCGAGTGCCCGGCCGTTGACCCAGGCGGCGTGGTGGTCGCGCTGGATGAGGTACGCGGGACGGTCGAGGAAGTCGAGCTGGTCGCGGTGGGGGAGCCCGTTCGGGAATGCCGACATATCCCAGCCGCCGCCATCAATCCACGCTTTATCGGGATTTTTCGCAGCATAGGCGGCGATCATCGCGACATAAGCATCAAAGCCGAATACCTCTGACAAATCGCACTTTGCGCGTTCGAGACCCGCCTGCACCGGGTGCATGTGCGCGTCGATGAACCCCGGCGTTAGCAGCCCGCCGTCCAGGTCCACGGTCTCGTGGGGGAGACGCGCCAGATCTCGTTCGAGGCCCACCGCGGCGATCACGCCGTCGCGCACGAGCACCGCCTCCGCCACGACGCCGCCGGGCGTGAAGACGCGGCCTCCTCGGAAGAGGATGTTCATGGGGTCTCCCTCTCTCGCAGGTCGTCCGGCGTCCATCGTGCCGCTCCGCGGCGCGCCACGATGAGGGCCGGTATGGAAGCCGGTGGTCAGGTGCACCGCTAGATACCGTGATAAACAGGCACATATCCCGATGAAACACTTCGTTAGCGGTGGTGTAACAGCCACCAGGCATGCTCGTGGCATGGGATTCTTGCGCATCCGGACCACGGTGGACGAGCGACCCGGACGGCTGGCGTCACTGGCGGCGGCCCTGGCCGACAAGGGCGGCAACATCCTCGGGCTGAGCGTCCAGCCCGACACCGACGGCACCGTCGACGAGTTCGTCGCCGACATCCCCGCCCACCCCGAGACCGTGCGCCAGGCCCTGGAGGCGGCCGGCGGCCGCCGGGTCCAGGTGGTCCCCGCCACGGCCCATGAGCTCACCGACGAGCCCACCAGGGCCCTGCTGCTGGCCTCCCGGCTACGCTCGATGCCGTGGCGGCTGCCCGAGCTGCTGGCCGAGCTGCTGCGCGCGGACGATGCCCGGTGGATCTATGGTGAACCCGTGCATGATCTTCCCGACCCCACCCTGCTCGTCGTTCCCGTGGCCGCCCGGCGCGCGGTCCGGTTGCGCCGCGGCGAGCTGCCCTTCACCTCGACCGAGGCGGCCAGGGCGGCCGCCTTCGCCCGGCTCGCGCAGCCGGCGGCCGGGCAGGAGGGCGCCGAACGCGGGATCAAGCTCGCCGACGGGGTGGAGGTCACGGTCCGCCCGCTCACCTCGATCTACCGCGAGGCCGTACGCGACCTGCACGACAGGTGCTCGCCGGAGTCGCGCAGGTTCCGCTACTTCACCGCGCTGCCGGTGTTGCCCGAGCGCGTGTTCGACCGGATGTGCGACAGGAACCGGGGGCATTCGCTGGTCGCCGGGCACGACGGGCAGGTCGTCGGGCTGGCGAACCTCATGTTCACCTCCGATCCCGGAAGCGCCGAGATGGCCATCCTGGTCGAAGACCGCTGGCAGGGGCGCGGTCTGGGCGCGGTGATGGCCAGGATGCTGGTGCACGCGGCCCGCGACCTCGGATACGCCGAGGTCAGGGCGTCCCTGCTGTCCGACAACGCCAGGATGCGCAGGCTCCTGATCTCTCTGGGCGCCACGCTCGGCTACACCGAGGACCCGGGAGTCGTGGCGGCCCGGCTGCCCGTGGGTGCGATGGCCTCAGCCTAGGCCCTCTTCGTCCTGCGGCTTCCTGGCCGGGGGCTGGATGCCCAGGTGGCGTTCGATGCGCTCCAGGCTCTCCTGGATCTGCGTGAGCCGTTCGTTGAGGGCGGCGCCGCCGGAGTAGAACATCTCGCCGGGGCGTTCCCTGGAGCCGCGGCCCACCCGGTCCAGCAGGCGCTGGCGTACGTCGGCCAGGTCCGCGCCGGCGTCCACGAGCGCCCGGGCGGCCAGCCCCTCGCCCTCCCTGATCAGCCCGAGCAGGATGTGCTCGGTGCCGATGTAGTTGTGGCGCAGCTGCAGTGCCTCGCGCAGCGACAGCTCCAGCACTTTCTTGGCGCGCGGCGTGAACGGGATGTGCCCGCGCGGCGACTTCACGCCGCGGCCCTCCTCGCGCTCGACGAAGGCGCGTACGGGGCCCAGCTCCACACCGCAGCCGTCGAGCACGAGGGCGGCCAGCCCCTCGCCCTCGTGGATGAGGCCGAGCAGGATGTGCTCGGTGCCGATGCGGTCGTGGTCCAGCCTTCGCGCCTCCTCCTGGGCGAGGACGACCACCCTGCGCGCACGGTCGGTGAAGCGCTCGAACACCGGATGTCTCCGTTCGACTCGGGGCTGTTTCCACTATGCGCTAGAAACCCGCGGATGTGGGGTATTTGTCCTGTGTGGATCTTGACGAGGTCGCCGGCCGGCTCTACTCTCTGCCGCCGTCCGAGTTCACCGCCGCCCGCGCCGCCGAGGCCCGCGCGGCCAAGGACGCGGGTGACGTACGGCTGTCGCGCGAGATCGCGAAGCTGCGCAAGCCGACCGTGTCCGCCTGGGCGGTGAACAGGGTCGCCCGCGAGCACCCCGGCGAGCTGGGCGAGCTGCTGGAGGTGGGGGAGCGGTTGCGGGCGGCCTGGGAGGAGCAGGACGCCGCCGCGCTGGCCGAGCTCACCCGGCGCCGCGGCCAGGTGACGCGTACGGTGGGCAGGCTCGTCAGGCAG
The DNA here is from genome assembly GCF_004349015.1 of Nonomuraea diastatica. Lineage (NCBI taxonomy): Bacteria > Bacillati > Actinomycetota > Actinomycetes > Streptosporangiales > Streptosporangiaceae > Nonomuraea > Nonomuraea diastatica. Next base: position 18,584 of record NZ_SMKP01000111.1, on the reverse strand, counting down.
GCCGGGGACCTGTCGGCCGCGGCGTCCGCCGAGGTGGATCAGACCCTGGACGCCGCCATGGTCGACGCCGACGCGGCCGGGCAGGTGCGGCGCGGCACCCTGGTGAAGCCGCTCAGCTACAGCGGCTTCGCCCCCGCCCCGGTCCCGCGCGAGCGGCCGGCCGGCCGCAGGAAGCCGTCACCCGACGAGGAGGCTGCCCGTGCGAGGAAACGTGAGGAGGCTGAGGCCAGGAAGGCCAAGGAACTCCAGGAGGCCGAGGCCGCGCACCGCGAGTGGCGCGAGGCGCTCGAAGCGGCCACGAAGGAGCACGACGAGCGCGCGGAGAAGGTCGCGTCGCTGGAGCGCAAGCTGGCCAAGGCACGCAGCAGGCTGGCCGACAGCCAGCAGCGGCTCGAGGTGGCGCGGCGCGAGGAACGGCACGCGCGCCGGCGGCTGGAGCGCTGACCACGAAAGCGGCGCGTGCGTCGGCGGTTGGGGCGCTGACCACGGGAGCGGTACGTGCGCCGGCAGGCGTCCCGCGCCGGGCTTGTGGCGTGCGGGGACGGCTGCGTACACCCAGGCATGGCCAAGAGCCGGACGCCCGCCTCGATGCCCCGCCCCGCACTCGACCTGCCGGGCGGCAACGCGGGCATCGGCATGATCCCCGGGTGGGAGGCCAGGGACGGGTTCGTGACGCAGTTCGGCACCGACCAGCGGGCTGCTGCTGCCTGCTCCTGGGCGCGGCCCCCGCCGCCCGCGTGGTGACCGTCGCCAGTGACGCGCACTCCGAGGGCAGGACCGACCTCGATGACCTGGGCACGAAGCGCGGTCACGGCAGGACGAACGCCTACGCCCGCTCCAAGCCGGCCGACATGCTTATCCCTGGAGCCTCCAGCGACGCGCTGAGCCGCCGGGCGAGCCCTCCGGCCTGGCCGTCGCGGAGGCGTGAGCCGCTTGGGCGTCGGGCCGATGTACTCGCCGCCGCGGACGTCCGGCGAGGCGGCGGTGCAGGGCGAGGACACGGGGCCGCGCTCGGGCCGCTTCGTGAGCAGGTTCACGACAGACCTGACCCGTCCTGTGCCGAAGATGCCCGTGGCGGTGGCGACACTGATCAGGCCCGTGTCGGCCCGCTCTGGAAGGTCTTCACGGCGCTGACGGGCGTGCGTTTCGAGGAACTCGCGCCCAGCCGACGTCTGCGGGTGGCTCGGGCCAGGTGGGCGCAGACGGGAAACCCCCGCACGGTGTCGACGGCCGCTCCCTGGAAGCCCGCCGCCCGCAGCAGCGCGGTGCAGCGCGGTGCAGCGCGGCGGCGGCGTGTCGTGGGCCGTGAAAGGGCGCGGCGGGGGGTCGTACGGGATGCCGGTGGCGGCGATGGCGTCGGCGAAGACGCTCGTGGCGGTCATCTCGCCGGACTTCCACCAGGTCAGGGCGATCGTGCCGCCCGGACACAGCACGCGGTGCAGCTCGGCGAGCGCCTTGGGGGTGTCAGGCACGTGATTGATGACGAAATTTCCCACTATGGCGTCGAATTGTTCGTCCTCGAACGGCAGGTCGGGCAGCGCGGCCGCCCGTACCGTCGCGTGCGGGTGGCGGCGGGCGACCAGCTCCAGCATGCCGGGATCGGGGTCGACGGCGGTGACCTCGGCGCCCAGCGCGAGCGCCGCCGCCGTCACCACGCCGGTGCCGCAGCCGACGTCCAGCAGCTGCGGCGCCCGGGTCTCGCGGGCCGGAGCGAGCAGGGGCGAGACGGTGTGCGCGCTGAGGCGGGCGAACCCGCGCTCGTACGCTTCGTCTCAGCCTAACCCTTGCACAGAAACTGACATCTTGGTGTGAAATTTAGCGCCAAAGTCTGTTTTCCCATGTGGCGCCGCTCGTATCGTCCTCGTCATGACCATCGACGCCTTCATCGACGCTCTCCCCAAGGTCGAACTCCACGTGCACCTCGTCGGCTCGGCCTCCGTCGCGACCGTGCTGGAACTCGCACGCCGCCACCCCGGCAGCGAGGTCCCCGTGGCGGAGGAGGAACTGCGTCGCTTCTACACCTTCCGTGACTTCCCCCACTTCGCCCAGGTCTACGGCGCCGTCAACTCGCTCGTGCGTGAGCCGGAGGACGTGGCCACGCTCGTGCTCGGCCTGGCCCGCGACCTCGCCCCCCAGGGTGCCCGCTACGTCGAGCTGCAGGTCACGCCCTACGCTCACCACGTCGTCGGCATGCCCAGGCGCGAGGTGACCGAGGCCCTGGACCTGGCTGCCCGCCGGTCGTTCGCCGAGCACGGGGTGGAGATGGCCTACATCTTCGACATCCCCGGCGAGTACGGCGAGGAGGCCGCCCGGATCACCGTCGAGCACGCCCTCCAGGAACCTCCCGCAGCGCTGGTAGGTTTCGGCATCGGCGGGATCGAGCAGGCCCGGCCGAAGTTCCGCGACGCCTTCCGTTCGGCCTTCTCGGCGGCGCGCGCGGCCGGCCTGCACAGCGTCCCGCACGGCGGCGAGATGAGCGGGCCCGAGACGATCTGGGAGGTCATCGAGGGCTACGGCGCCGAGCGCATCGGCCACGGCATCAACTGCCTGGCCGACGATCGCCTGGTCGCCCACCTGCGCGAGACGCAGATCCCCTTGGACGTCTGTCCCACCTCCAACCTCCGCACCGGCCAGGTCGCCCGCATCGAGGACCACCCGCTGCCGCGGATGCTGGAGGAAGGCCTGTACGTCACGCTCAACAGCGACGACCCGCCCATGTTCGCCACCACGCTGGCGGGGGAGTACCGGCTCGCCGCGAACGTCTTCGGACTCGGCGAGCGGGAACTGGCCCGCCTCGCCCGCAACGGCGTCCGGGCCTCCTACCTGGCCGAGGAGCGCAAGCAGGCCCTGGAGGCGGAGATCGACGCGCTCGTCGCGGCCGGCTGACCGGACGACGCGGCCGCCCGGCCCACGGCGGAGGGCCGCCGGTTACGGCAGGTCACCGGCTTGCAACGGGTCGCCGGTGGCAGGCCCGCGGCTCACGCGCGGTCGCCGGCGGAACGGCAGATCTACGGTGAAGCCATGCGGCCGAGCTCCGGCGGGATCTTGCCGGCCGCCGCGCGGTCCAGGAGGAACAGGGTGCGCCCCCGTCCCCTGGCGCCCGCCGCCGGCACCTGCACGGGCCCCGAGCCGGACAGGGCCAGGCGTACCGCGCCCGACTTCTCCTCCCCGGCGGCCACCACCCACACCTCGCGCGCGGCCTGGATGGCGGGCAGCGTCAGGGAGATGCGCGTGGGCGGCGGTTTCGGCGAGCCGTGCACGGCCACCACCGGGCGCGTGTCGTAGAGCGCGGGCATGCCGGGGAACAGGGAGGCCACGTGGGAGTCGGGGCCCATGCCGAGCAGCATCACGTCGAAGCTCGGCACCGGGCCGTGATCCTCCGGCCTGGCGGCCTTGCGCAGCTCGGCGGCGTAGGACTCGGCCGACTCCTCGGCCGTCATGCCCGAGTCGGGGCCGCGCATGACGTGCACCCGCTCCGGGTCGACGTCGACGTGGTCGAGCAGCGCCTCGCGGGCGCCGGTCTCGTTGCGTTCCTTGTCGCCCGCGGGCACGAACCGCTCGTCGCCCCACCAGACGTCCAGGCGCCGCCAGTCGACCGCGTCGCGGGCGGGCGTCGCGGCGATGGCGGCCAGCGTGGCGATGCCGACCGTGCCGCCGGTCAGCACGATGGACGCCGCCCCCTTGGCCGACTGCACGTCGACCAGCCGGGTGATGATCCGCGCCGCCACCGCCTTGGCCAGGACGTCGGCGTTGCGGTGTACGACAACATTGGGCACGCTCACGAGCACTACTTTCTCACCAGGATCAGCAGGAAGCCCCGGGCGGCCGGGCCGCCCGGGGAGGGAGGGTCATCCCTTGTACGTGCGGGCGAAGTGCTTGACCGCGGCCTCGTAGACCTCGTCGCTGTCGAGCCTGCGCAGCTCCTCGGCCAGCAGCTCGGAGGTGTGGCGCCTGGCCAGCGCCACGTTCCTGTCGGGCTGCCCCGGCCGCGACAGCGTGGCCAGGCGGGCGTCGGTCCGGTGGATGGACAGCTCGCCGTCGCCGAGGCTCAGCCGCACGGACGTCAGGCCGGGGCCCGCCGAGTCGGTGACCTCGATCGGTGCGCCGAGGCGCTCCGACAACCAGGAAGCCAGCAGCGGCGCGCTCGGGTGACCCTTCGCGCCCTCCACGGCTCCCTCTCGCACCTGGCCCACCGGCTGGTCGAACGCGGCGGCCAGCAGGCTGCGCCATGGCGTCAGCCTGGCCCACGACAGGTCGGTGTCGCCGCGGGCGTAGCCCTTGGCCCTAATCACCAGCGACTGGATGCCACCCTCGTCCAGGCCCCTGGCGTCGGTGATGCGCCGCTGCGCCAGTGCCCCGATGGAGTCCTTCGACGGCACCTTGGGCGCCGCGCCCGGCCACCACACCACGACCGGGGTGTCGGGCAGCAGCAGCGGGCTGACCACGGAGTCGGCGTGGTCGGTGAGCTCGCCGTACAGGCGCAGCACCACGACCTCGCCGGGCGTGGACTCGCCGATGCGCAGCTCGGCGTCGAGCCTGATCGGCTCGTCATCCTCACGCTTGATCACGACGATGATGCGGGAAGGGTGCTCGCGGGCCGCCTCGGTGGCGGCGCGCAGGGCGTCGTACTGGTGGCGCTCCTCGCAGACGACCACGAGCGTCAGCACCATGCCGATGGCGGGCGCGCCCATCTGGTGGCGCAGGTGCATGAACTGCGCCGAGATCCTGCCCGCCGTCGTGTCGGACAACATGAAGGTCGTCACGGGCGCTCCTCCGTCGAAGTCGCGGCGACAGCCGTGCCGGCTCTGATCGTTCGTTCGCTCACTAGAGCCTCCTCCAGACGCGGCCGTCGCGGGCCATCATCGCGTCGGCCGACTCCGGCCCCCACGAACCCGACTCGTAGCCTTCCGGCTGGCCCTGCGTGGCCCAGAACTCCTCGATCGGGTCGAGGATCTTCCACGACAACTCGACCTCCCGCTGGTGCGGGAAGAGCGGCGGATCGCCGATCATGACGTCGAGCAGCAGCCGTTCGTACGCCTCGGGAGACGACTCGAGGAACGACTCGCCGTAGGCGAAGTCCATGGAGACGTCGCGCACCTCCATGGCCGTGCCCGGCACCTTGCTGCCGAACCTCACGGTGATGCCCTCGTCCGGCTGGACCCTGATGACGAGCGCGTTGTGGCCGAGGATCTCGGTGTCGTCGGCGCTGAAGGGCAGGTGCGGCGCCCGCTGGAAGACCACGGCGACCTCCGTCACCCGGCGGCCCAGGCGCTTGCCGGTACGCAGGTAGAACGGCACGCCCGCCCACCGCCGGTTGGCGATCTCCAGCTTGATGGCGGCGTACGTCTCCGTGGTGGACGCGGACGAGATGCCGTCCTCCTGGAGGTAGCCGACGACCTTCTCGCCGCCCTGCCAGCCCGCCAGGTATTGTCCGCGCGCGGTGTTGAGCCCGAGATTGGCTGGCAGCCGCACGGCCTTGAGCACCTTCTCCTTCTCACGGCGCAGCGCGGAGGCGTCGAACGAGGTCGGGTCCTCCATCGCGACCAGCGCGAGCAGCTGGAGCAGGTGGTTCTGGATCACGTCGCGGGCGGCGCCGATGCCGTCGTAGTAGCCGGCTCGCCCCCCGATGCCGATGTCCTCGGCCATCGTGATCTGCACGTGGTCGACGAAGCTGCGGTTCCAGATCGGCTCGTAGAGGTTGTTGGCGAACCGCAGCGCCATGATGTTCTGGACGGTCTCCTTGCCCAGGTAGTGGTCGATCCGGAAGATCGAGCTCTCCGGGAAGGCGGAGGTGGTGATCTCGTTCAGCTCGTGCGCCGAGCGCAGGTCGTGACCGAACGGCTTCTCGATGACCACTCGCCGCCACGAGCCCTCGGGCGCGTCCGACAGCCCCGTCCGCTTGAGCTGCTCGACCACCACGGGAAAGAACTTCGGCGGCACCGACAGGTAGAACGCGTAGTTTCCCCCGGTGCCCCGCGTCTCGTCGATCTCGTTCAAGGCCATGGCCAGCGCGTCGAACGCCCCGTCGTCGTTGAACTCGCCGGGCACGAAGTGGATGCCCTCACGGAGCTGCTTCCATACCTCCTCGCGGAAGGGCGTCCTGGCGTGTGCCTTGACGGCGTCGTGTGTCAGCTGGGCGAAGTCCTGGTCCTTCCAGTCGCGCCTGGCGAACCCGACCAGCGAGAAGCCGGGCGGCAACAGCCCCCGGTTCCCCAGGTCGTAGATCGCCGGCAGCAGCTTGCGCTTGGCCAGGTCGCCTGTCACGCCGAACAACACCATCACGCACGGTCCGGCCACCCGGGGCAGCCGCTTGTCACGCGGATCGCGCAGCGGGTTGGCCGCCAGGACTTCCATGGTGGTGGAGGTGCCCGCAGCCGAGGTCGCCACTGTGGCGGCCTCCTCCGCGGGTGCTGCCGGGTCTGTCATCTCAAGCCTCCTGTGCGGCTGCGAGCAGGTGCGCGACTCCCGCCGCGCGGTCGGTCAGATGCAGGCGTACGGCGGGACGCCCGCGAGTCTCCACGGCGCCGAGATCGCCGAGAGCCTGCGCCAGCTGGAGCCGGCCCAGGGTGTACGGCCGCCCGGGGATCACGACGTCCTCGGCCACCGCCCCCGTGATCAGCAGGAACACGCCGTTCTGGGGGCCGCCCTTGTGATATTGGCCGGTCGAGTGCAGGCAGCGCGGGCCCCACCCGAAGGTCACGGGCCGGTCCGTGCGCAGTGCGAGCAGCGCCCGCAGGGTTGCCGCGTCGGCCGTCATCCAGGCGTCGGTCATCTGCTCGAAGTCGGCCCGGTCGGGCACCGGAGCGTCGAACGCGGCCAGCCGGTCGAGGTAGGCCATGATCGACAGGTATCCGCCGGCCGGAACGGTGTGCAGCAGCTCCGCGAACAACCCGGGCAGGTCCTTGGCCGTGACCCCGCCGTACACCTCGACGGGGCCGTCGGTGAACGCGGGAGCGCCGGTCGGCAGGTCGGGCAGGTCCAGCAGCGCGACGGTGTTGTCGCGCGCCCCGGCCTCGTCGGGCCGGTCGGCCGGGTCGACGTCCAGCGCCAGCCCGGCGACGGCGGCGGCGTACTCCCACACCGCGAACTGCGCGCCGAGGGGCCCGTCGACGCGCACGTCGCCGATGTCGGACTCGATGGCGACGATCAGTTCGTCGCCGCTGCGGCTGGGGTCCGCGCCGACGACGGGGAGGATGCCCCTGCCCCGCTTGCCGGTGGACCCCGCGACGAGCTCCTCGATCCAGCCGGGCAGCCCGGCGATGGCCGAGAGCCGGTCATCGAGCAGCAGCTTGTCGCGCCCGCCCAGCGCCGCGCCGCCGAGCGCCGCCCCCAGGTCGAGACCGGGGTTGCCGATATCGAGGGACAGCAGCTGGAGCACCTGGTCGGCGTCGTCGAGCAGCCGCTCCACGCGGGCGCCCGCCAGCGCGCAGGCCACCAGCGTGTACGCTGACAGCGCCGGAGCACGGCCGCCCGCGCCGGGGTCGGACAACACCACCTGGTGGCCGCTCTCACGCGCGCGCCGCTCCAGCGGCGAGCCCGGGCCGGTGACGACCACGATGCGCTCGGCCGGCGCGATGCCCGCGTCGGTGAAGTGCCGCTCGTAGATCCGCAGCAGGCAGCCGGTCTCCAGGGCCGAGCCGCCCGCATCGGCCACGACCACGATCGTGGCGCCTGGCGGTTCGGCGAGCGCGCGGAGCACTTGCCCGGGATCAGTCGTGTCGAGCACCGTGAGCGGCACGTCGTCGGTGTCACAGATCACCTCGGCGGCGGCGGGCGAGCCGCCCGCCCCCGCCAGCACCACGTTCGTCAGTCCCTGCGCGCGTGCTCGCTCGGCGAGCCTGCCCAGCTCGGGCAGCAGCTCGCGCGAGGTGCGGGACAACGCCTGCGGGCGCGCCGCCCGGCCGGGGCCGGCCGGCGCTCCCGCTTCGGCGTCCTCACCCCACAGCGTGGGGTCGCCGGCGGCGAGCCGCGCGGGCACACCGTCGGCGACGAGGCGCCCCGCGAAGGAGGCGGCGGCGGACGCCACCCCCTCCTCGCGGCAGGAGACCTTCATCACGGGACCAGGTTCTTGGTGACGCTCTCGAGCAGCTCGTTCCAGGACGCCTCGAACTTGTCGACGCCCTCGTCCTCCAGGACCTTCACCACGTCGTCGTAGTCGACGCCGGCCTCCTTGAGCGCGGCCATGGTGTTCCAGGCCTGCTCGTAGAAGGGCCGCACGGTGTCGCCCGAGACGTTGGCGTGGTCGGCCGTCGCGTCGAGCGTCTTCTCCGGCATCGTGTTGACGGTGCCGGGGACGACGAGCTGGTCGACGTAGAGGGTGTCGGAGTATTCGGGGTTCTTCACGCCGGTCGAGGCCCACAGCGGCCGCTGCGGGCGGGCGCCCGCGGCGCGCAGCCGCTGCCAGCGCTCGGAGTTCATCACGTCCTCGAACGCCGCGTACGCCAGGCGCGCGTTGGCCACGCCCGCCTTGCCCTTCAGCTCGGGCTTGCCGAGCTTGTCGAGCCGCTTGTCGATCTCGGTGTCGACCCGGCTGACGAAGAACGACGCCACCGAATCGATCTTGCTGAGGTCGAGGCCCTTGGCCTGCGCCGCCTCAAGACCGGCCAGCCAGGCGTCCATGACCGCGCGGTAACGCTCGAGGGAGAAGATCAGCGTGACGTTGACGCTGATGCCCTCCGACAGCGCCTGCGTGATCGCGGGCAGCCCCTCCACCGTCGAGGGGATCTTGATGAACAGGTTGGGCCGGTCGACCAGCCACCACAGCGCCCGCGCCTCGGCCACGGTCTTCTCGCTCTCGCGGGCCAGGCGCGGGTCGACTTCGAGCGACACCCGGCCGTCCACGCCGCCGGTGGTGTCGTAGACGGGGCGCAGCACGTCTGCGGCCCAGCGGATGTCGTAGGCGGTGATGGCGCGTACGGCCTCGCCCACGTCGACGCCGCGTACGGCGAGGTCGTGCAGCTGGGCGTTGTACGCGTCGCCCTTGCTGAGCGCGTTGGCGAAGATCGTCGGGTTGGAGGTCACCCCGACGACGTTCTTCTCGCGGATCAGCTGCTCCAGGTTGCCGGTGCGCAGGCGCTCACGGCTGATGTCGTCGAGCCAGATGGCGACGCCCTGGCCGGACAGCTTGTTCAGGATCTCACTCATCTTCGTTCAGTTTCCCGTCGTCTCGCCCTTTTCCTGACCGAGCTTGGCCAGGCTCGCATGTGCCGCCGCGGCCACGCGCTCCGCCGTCAGCCCGAACTGCTCGTACACGGTCCTGTACGGGGCCGACGCGCCGAAGTGTTCGAGGCCGACGACCTCGCCGCACTCGCCGACGAACTGGTGCCAGCCGAGAGCGACGCCCGCCTCGACCGCGACCCGAGCCCGGATCGACGCAGGCAGGACCGTCTGCTTGTATGCGATGTCCTGCCCGTTGAACCATTCGACACACGGCATCGACACCACGCGCGTCGGGATGCCCTGCGCCTCCAGCAGGTCGCGGGCGTTCACCGCGATCTCCACCTCGCTGCCCGTGGCGATGAGCAGGACCCGGGGCTGGCCGTCGGAGGCCTCGCGCAGGACGTAGCCGCCCTTGGCCACGCCCTCGGCGCTGGTGCCCTCGAAGACGGGCAGGTTCTGCCGGGTCAGGGCCAGGGCCGCGGGCCGGTCGGTGTGCTGGAGCACCGCCTTCCACGCGTACGCGGTCTCGTTGGCGTCGGCCGGGCGGACGATGTCGAGGCCGGGGATCGCGCGGAGCGCCCACAGGTGCTCGATCGGCTGGTGCGTGGGGCCGTCCTCGCCCAGGCCGATGGAGTCGTGCGTCCACACGTAGGTGACCGCCAGCTTCATCAGCGCGGCCAGGCGCACCGCCGGCCGCATGTAGTCGGAGAAGACCAGGAACGTGCCGCCGTAGGGGCGGGTGCCGCCGTGCAGGGCGATGCCGTTGAGAATGGCGCCCATGGCGTGCTCGCGGATGCCGAAGTGCAGGGTGCGGCCGTAGGGGTTTCCCGGGAATTCCTTGGTCTGGTATTCCTCGGGGACGAAGGACGGCTCGCCCTTCATGGTGGTGTTGTTCGACTCGGCCAGGTCGGCCGAGCCGCCCCACAGCTCGGGCAGCACCGGCGCCAGCGCGTTGAGCACCTCGCCGGAGGCCTTGCGGGTGGCCATCGAGGCGCCCACCTCGAACGACGGCAGCGCCCCTGCCCAGCCGTTGGGCAGCTGGCGCTGGGAGATGCGGTCGAGCTCCTCGGCCCGCTCGGCGTTGGCCAGGCGCCACTCGGCGTAGCCCTTCTCCCACTCGGCGTGGGTGGTGCGGCCGCGCTGGGCGACGGCGCGCGCGTGCTTGAGCACCTCGTCGGGCACGTCGAAGCTCTTGGCGGGGTCCATGCCGAGGACTTCCTTGGTGGCGGCAACCTCCGCCTCGCCCAGGGCCGAGCCGTGGATCTTGCCGGTGTTCTGCTTGTTGGGCGCGGGCCAGCCGATGATGGTGCGCAGCCGGATGAACGACGGCCGGCCGGTCTCGGCCTTGGCCGCCTGCAGCGCGTCGTAGAGCGCCTGGACGTCCTCGGCGTAGTCGCCGTTCTCGGTCCAGTCGACGCTCTGGGTGTGCCAGCCGTAGGCGTCGTAGCGGGCGACGACGTCCTCCGACTTGGCGATGAGCGTGTCGTCCTCGATGGAGATCTGGTTGTCGTCCCAGACGACGATGAGGTTGCCCAGCTTCTGGTGGCCGGCGAGCGAGCTGGCCTCGTGGCTGATGCCCTCTTCGATGTCGCCGTCGCTGACGAGGCACCAGATGTGGTGGTCGAACGGCGAGGCGCCCGGCTCGGCGCCGGGGTCGAACAGGCCGCGCTCGCGGCGGGCCGCCATCGCCATGCCGACCGCGTTGCCCAGACCCTGGCCGAGCGGACCCGTCGTGGTCTCGACGCCGGCCGTGTGGCCGTGCTCGGGATGACCGGGCGTGAGGCTGTCCCACTGGCGCAGGCGCCTGAGGTCGTCGAGCGCCAGGCCGTAGCCGGAAAGGAAGAGCTGGATGTAGAGCGTCAGACTGGTGTGGCCGCACGACAGCACGAAGCGGTCGCGCCCGATCCATCCGGGATCGGTCGCATCGTGGCGCATCACGCGCTGGAAAAGCAGGTATGCGGCGGGGGCCAGGCTCATGGCGGTGCCGGGATGACCCGAGCCCGCCTTCTCCACTGCGTCCATCGCCAGGGCTCGAACGACGTCGACCGCCTTCTTGTCGAGGTCGGTCCATTCGAGGGCTGGCACGAGTTCGGTGCTCAAGTGCTCGATCTCCGGAATCTAGTTGTCATTGGTCATGCCGGTTTGGCTATCCCGCCCACAGGGACCCTAACCGAGTGGAGGTGACGATCAATTCCCGTTCCACTCTGGCGTCCCAGGTGGGGCGCAAGCCCCCCATTGGCCGGACCGGCCGACCCTGCGACTACAGTTTGGTTGTTCGCAGAGGCGTCACGGCGCCCACCCATGGATCCGCTCTAATCAGAGGTTACGCGTTGACCCCGCACAGGCTGGAAGCGCCTTGACGGTGCTCACCAACAGGCAGGCGACGGCCCCGTCCCCGGAGGCGGGCGAGCCGCGTTCGATCGGCATGATCGTCAAGGCCTACATCGCGCTCACCAAGCCGCGGGTCATCGAGCTGCTGCTGATCACCACGCTGCCCGTGATGTTCCTCGCTGCGGGCGGGTTGCCGCCGCTGTGGACGTCCATCAGCGTCATGGTGTTCGGCACGCTGTCGGCCGGCAGCGCCAACGCGCTCAACTGCTACATCGACCGTGACATCGACCAGAAGATGCGCCGCACCCGCCGCAGGCCGCTGGCCAGGCACCAGGTGTCGCCGCGCGCGGCGCTCGTCTTCGGCATCGTGCTCGGCGTGCTCTCCACCGTGGGGCTGTGGCTCACCACCAACGCGCTGGCCGCCATGTTGTCCACCGGCGCGATCCTGTTCTATGTGCTGGTCTACTCGATGATCCTCAAGCGGCGCACCGCCCAGAACATCGTGTGGGGCGGCATCGCGGGCTGCATGCCGGTGATGATCGGCTGGGCGGGCATCACCGACCGGCTCGCCTGGGCGCCGCTGGTGTTGTTCGGGGTGGTGTTCTTCTGGACACCGCCGCACACCTGGACGCTGGCCATGCGCTACAAGGAGGACTACGCGGCGGCCAAGGTGCCGATGCTCCCGGTGGTGGCCACCGAGCGGCGGGTCGTCCTGGAGTCCATCGCCTACACGTGGGCGACCGTGTTGTGCTCGCTGGCGCTGTGGCCGGTGGCCGGCACCACGCTGTTCTACCCCGTCGTGGCGGCCGTGCTCGGCGCCGTGTGCCTGTGGGAGGTGCACCGCCTGCTGACCCGGCTCAACGCCGGCAAGAGCGGTGTCGCCCTGCGCCCGATGCGGTTCTTCCACTGGTCCAACGCCTACCTGGCGCTGCTCTTCCTCGCGGTCGCGATCGACCCGCTGCTCGCCTGATCCTCCGCCCGGCCGTTGCGCCGGGTCCTGCTCGGCCCTTATAGTGCACATATGAATAGCTCTTCAGGTGTTATCGCAGGTCTGGACGGCTGCGCGGTGCAGGAGCCGGACGCCGCCAGGGTCGCGGCCACCCGCGACCGGCTCGTGACGCCGGAAGAGGCCACCCGGCTGGCCGAGTTGTTCCGCCTGCTCGGAGACCCGACCCGGGCCCGGTTGCTCTACGCCCTGCTGGAGGCGGGGGAGTTGTGCGTGTGCGACCTGTCCGACGCCGTCGAGGTGACCGACACGGCCGTCTCCCACGCGCTGCGCCTGCTGCGTACGGCGGGGATCGTGGCCAGCCGCAGGGCCGGGCGGATGATCTACTATCGGCTGGCCGACGCCCATGTCCGCATGCTGCTCGACCTGAGCCGGGAGCATCTGAAGGAGACCGGATGAGCGGAGATCATCACGGCCAGGGGCCCGGCAATGGACACGGTCATGGACACGGCCACGCGCTGAGCACGAACGCCGACAGGCGTTACCTGGCCGGGGCGCTCGCCCTCATCGTCGGCTTCATGGTCGTCGAGGTGATCGCCGGTGTGATCGCCAACTCGATCGCGCTGATCTCCGACGCCGCCCACATGCTGACCGACGCGAGCGCCATCGCGCTGGCCCTGCTCGCCATGCGCATCGCCGCCAGGCCGGCCAGGGGCGCCTACACGTTCGGCTGGAAGCGAGCCGAGATCCTCTCCGCGCAGGTCAACGGCGTGACGCTGCTTCTCCTTGTGGCCTATTTCGTCTACGAGGGCGTGCGCAGGCTCATGGAGCCGCCCGAGGTGTCGGGGCCCGTCGTCGTGTTCACCGCGCTGGCGGGCATCGGCGTCAACGCGCTGGCCGTCTGGCTGCTGTCCAGGGCCGACCGGCGCAGCCTCAACGTCGAGGGCGCCTTCCAGCACGTGCTCAACGACATGTACGCCTTCATCGCCACGGCGGTGGCGGGTGTCGTGGTCTGGCTGACCGGCTTCCGCCAGGCCGACACGATCGCCGCCCTGGTGGTGGCGGCGCTCATGCTCAAGGCCGGCTGGGGGCTGCTGCGCGACTCCGGCCGGGTGCTGCTGCAGGCGGCGCCGAGCGGGCTCGACCCCGACGAGATCGGCGGCGTGCTGGCGGCTGACCCCGATGTCGAGGAGGTGCACGACCTGCATGTCTGGGCGGTGACGAGCGGCTATCCCACGCTGTCGGCCCACGTGATCGTGGCGGAGGGCTCCGACTGCCACCACGTACGCACGCGCCTCGCCCAACTGCTGCACGAGCGCTTCGAGATCGGCCACACCACGCTCCAGGTCGACCACGGCATGCCCGGCCTGGACCCGCACTGCTCCGACCCGCACGGACCCCGGCACTCTGATCCGTTAAAGTCACCCTATGCCGACCCGTGATCCACGCTGGGTGTTCAAGGACCGCCCATCATTCGCGCTGATCATCGGGCTGGTGCTCACCGGCGTCTGCGCTCTCGTCTCGTTCTCGTTCGACGTGGTGTTCAACGGCGCGCCGGTGGAGTTCTTCATCGCCCTCATGCTGGCGCTGGCCCCGGTGCCGCTGCTGCTGGCCGCGGTGCTGGCGCTCGACCGGATGGAGCCGGAGCCGCGCAGCAACCTGATCTTCGCGTTCGCGTGGGGAGCGGGCATAGCGGTGCTGGTCGCCGGCGTGATCAACTCGCTCAACCTGCACTACATCATCGACACCGCCCGGTTGTCGGAGGCCAGTGCCCGCAACATAGCGGCCACGTTCGGCGCGCCCGTGGTGGAGGAGACGATGAAGGGCCTGGTGCTGCTGGGCCTGCTCAGGTTCCGCAGGGCCGAGCTCGACGGGCCGACCGACGGCGTCATCTACGCGAGCATGGTCGGTCTCGGTTTCGCCATGAGCGAGAACGTCAGCTACTACATCGCCGCGCTGTCCGGCTCGGGCGTCAAAGGGCTGGCGGTCACGGTGGTGTTGCGCGGCATCCTGTCGCCGCTCGCGCACCCGTTGTTCAGCTCCATGATCGGCGTCGCGGTCGCCTACGCGGCCCAGCGTGGCGGCGGCGATCGGATCTTCCCCGTCCTGGCCGGCTGGTCGGCCGCGATGATCCTGCACGGCCTGTGGAACGGCCTGGCCTCCTACGGCGGCTTCCCCGGGCTCGTGGTGGCCTACCTGACGCTGCTGGTCGTGCTGGTCGTGCTCATCGGCGTGGTGTTCAGGGACCGGCGGCGCATCGTCGCCCTCATCCAGCGCTATCTTCCGCCCTACGAGCCGACCAAGCTGGTCACCCAGGCCGACATCTACATGTTGTCGACGTTCACCAGGCGGCGGCAGGCCAGGCAGTGGGCCAAGGCCCACGGCGGCAAGCGCGGGCTGCTCGCGATGCGCGACTACCAGCTGGCCGCCACCGAGCTGGGCCTGCTGCACGAGCGGGCGGCCCGCCACGTGGTCGACGAGCAGACCTTCCACGAGGAGCAGCGGGCACTGCTGGAGTGCATGAGCACCGCCAGGGCGGACTTCCCTGCGCGCTCGATGCACGCCGGCTCGGTCGCCAGGGGCGCACCGCCGCCGGGCTACGCCCCCGGCGCTCCCGGCTGACGCGGAACGCGCCTCGTGCGTACGGCGCAGCGGTCTTCCGAGCGGGGCGTACCTTTCCCCGCACAGCGCCCATTTCCGCGCCCATTTCCGGGGCCCATTCCGGGCCGGGGGAGTGGCGGACCTAACGCTTCAAACCCGGTATATCCCCTCAGACGGCGGCGTGCGCCGCGGTGGGGGAGGGACCGGCGGAGGCGGCCTCAGGGGCACGGGTGCGCAGCGAGGTGACCACCCGCAGCGCGGCGATCCAGACCAGCGTCGAACCGAGGACGTGCAGCAGGACCAGCATGGCGGGCACGGCCAGGAAATACTGGGTGTAGCCGATCACGCCCTGGGCCAGCTCCACCGCGAAGAGCGCCAGCGCCGCCCGGCGCGCGGGGCGCGGGGCGTTGTTCACGTGCAGCGCGAACGCCAGAGCGAACGTCAGCCCCACCACGACGTAGGCGATGTCGGCGTGGATGCGCGCCACGGCCTCGATGTCGAGGTCGAAGCGGGAGGCCATGACGTCGCCCGAGTGCGGCCCTGTGCCGCTCACCACCACGCCGGCCACCAGCAGCACGAACACCGCCGCGAGCAGCACGTGGCCGAGCCGCCTGATGTCGCGGTGCGTCACCCGGCGCGCGGGGGCATCGCCCTCGCCCGCGCGGGCGTACAGCACCCAGCAGGCGGCGATCAGGCCGCTGGAGATCAGGAAGTGCGTGCCCACCGTGAACGGGTTGAGCATCGTGTTGACCACCAGCCCTCCCCACAGCGCCTGGGCCACGATGCCGACCGGCTGGAGCCAGGCCAGCAGCACCAGCGAGCGCCTGCGCGGCGTCATCCGCAGCGCGGAGAGCACGCACGCGACCCCCACGGCCAGCACCAGGAAGGTGAGCAGCCGGTTGCCGAACTCGACGGCCATGTTGAGCGGTGAGACCTCGGGATGCGCGACCGGGATGAAGCTGTCGGGCGTGCACCTCGGCCAGGTCGGGCAGCCCAGCCCGGAGCCGGTGACCCGCACTCCCGCGCCCGTCACCGTGATGCCCGCGTTGACCACCACGGATGCCATGGCCCAGCCGCGCATCGACCTCTCGGTGGGCGCCCAGAAGGAGAACAGACGGCGCACGAAGGGATGGGGGTGGTCCGTGGGTAGCTTCACGTATCGATGGTAAGGGCCGGGGGGCCGGCCCTTGGTACGGGGCTTCTCAAAACCATTGAGTATGTGACATATTACTGCTGGGAGGTGTGGGGTTTGTCCGACGTGATCGTCGTCGGCGCCGGCGTGGTGGGAGCGGCCTGTGCCTACTACGCCGCGCGGGCGGGGCTCGACGTGACCGTGATCGACCGTGGGCCCGTGGCGGGCGGCACCACCGGCTCGGGCGAGGGCAACGTCCTGGTGTCCGACAAGGAACCCGGGCCCGAACTGGAGCTGGCCGTCCTGTCGAACCGGCTGTGGCGCTCGCTGGCTGAGCGGCACGGCGGAAACGGCGGGTTCGAGTTCGAGGCCAAGGGCGGGCTCGTCGTCGCCGAGACCCCCGAGGTCCAGGAGCGGCTCGCCGACCTCGCCGCAGAGCAGGCCGCAACGCATGACGTCGAGCACACCCTGGTGCCCGCCGGGTCGCTGCGCGACTACGAGCCGCACCTCGCCGGCGACCTCGCCGGCGGCGTCCACTACCCGCAGGACGCCCAGGTGCAGCCGATGCTGGCCGCCGCCGCCCTGCTCAGGCACGGCACGCGCAGCTTCGGCCGCGGCACGTTGCGCCTGCGGCTGGGCGCCGCGGTGACCGGGTTCACGCGTTCGGGCGGCCGGGTGACGGGCGTCCGCACCTCGCGGGGCGACATCCGCGGCGGTGCGGTGATCAACGCGGCGGGCACCTGGGGCGGAGAGGTGGCCGCGCTGGCGGGCGTCGACCTGCCGATCCTGCCCAGGCGCGGGTTCATTCTCGTCACCGAACCCCTGCGCGAGCCGCTGATCAGGCACAAGGTCTACACCGCCGCCTACGTCACGAACGTCGCCAGCGACTCGGCGGGGCTGGAGACGTCCGCCGTCGTCGAGGGCACCCCCGCGGGGACCGTGCTCATCGGGGCCAGCAGGGAACGGGTCGGCTTCGACCGGACGACGTCGGTGCCGGTGCTCGCACGGCTGGCCGGGCAGGCGGTCGCGCTCTTCCCCGCGCTGCGCGAGGTGCGGGCCATCAGGTCCTACTGCGGGTTCCGGCCGTACTGCCCCGACCACCTGCCCGTCATCGGCGCCGACCCGCGCGTGCCCGGGCTGTACCACGCGTGCGGGCACGAAGGCGCGGGCATCGGGCTCGCCCCCGCGACCGGGCACCTGCTCGCCCAGCTCATCGCCGGCCGGCAGCCCGACCTCGACCTGAGCCCCTTCCGGCCCGGACGTTTCTCCGAGGAGGACCAGTGACGTTCCACATCACGGTCGACGGCCGGTCCGTGCCGGTCGTCCCCGGGCAGACGATCGGCGCGGCCCTGCACGCGGCCGGCGTGCGGTCGTGGCGCAGCACCCGCTTCGGCGGGCGGCCCAGGGGGCTGTTCTGCGGGATCGGCGTCTGCTTCGACTGCCTGATCTCCGTCAACGGGCAGGCGCCCGAGCGGGCCTGCCTCCTGGAGGCCGCGCCGGGGGACGAGGTGACGACGTCATGACGTACGACCTCGTGGTGATCGGCGGCGGGCCCGCGGGGGTCGCGGGCGCGCTCACGGCATCGCGGGCGGGCCTGCGGGTGGCGCTCGTGGACTCCGGCGCGCGGCTCGGCGGCCAGTACTTCCGCCACTCCGCCGTCCCGGGCACCGAGCCCGGGCTCGGCCGGTTCCTGCGTCAGGGGCGGGCCCTGGGCGAGCGTGCCGACGTGCTGCTGCGACACCAGGCGTGGAGCGCCGCCCGCGAACCGGACGGGACCCTGGTCGTGCACTGCGTGACGCGCTCGCCCGCCGCGCCGGGCGGCGGGGCGGGTGAGCGGCCGGTCGCCGTGCGGGCGCGGCGGCTGCTCCTCGCCACCGGCGCGCACGACCGGCCGCTGCCCTTCCCCGGATGGGACCTGCCCGGCGTGCTCACCGCGGGCGGCGCGCAGGCGCTGCTCAAGGGCAGCGGCGTCGTGGCGGGCCGGCGGATCGTCGTCTCCGGCACCGGGCCGTTCCTGCTCCCCGTGGCCTGCGGGCTGGCCGGGGCGGGGGCGCGCGTGCTCGGCGTGTTCGAGGCCGGCGGCGGGCTCGGGCTGGCCAGGCATCCGCTCCTGGCCCTGGGCAAGGCGGGCGAAGCGGCACGGTACGCGGTGGGCCTGGCCCGGCACCGGGTGCCGTACCGCACCCGCCAGGCGGTGGTCGCGGCGCACGGCGAGCGCGAGGTGGAGGCCGTCACCGTCGCCCGCCTCGACAAGGGGTGGAACATCCTCGCCACCCGCGTCGTCGAGTGCGACACCGTGGCCTCCGGGTACGGTTTCGTGCCGCAGATCGAGCTGGGCACGCACCTCGGCTGCGGGACCCGGCACGACGTGGACGGCAGCCCGGTGCTCACCGTGGACGCCGCCCAGCGCACCAC
>NZ_SMKP01000110.1:0-34550 GCF_004349015.1 Nonomuraea diastatica | reverse complement strand
GGCGGGGACGTGGGCCACGTCGAGCTGGGCGCCGGCCGCGGCCGCGATGCGGACCAGGTCGTCGAGCAGAGCGTGGTCTTCGGTGATGACCAGGGGACGGTGCATCCGGGCCTCCTGCGTGGGTGGGAGGCCCACCTTGCTGGAGGCGGCACGGGCGCCGGCCGGGCGAACGCGATTCTGTGGACGGGGACACGGCGGGCCCGCGATTCTGTGGACGGAAGCACGGCCAGCCCCATACGGCTGTGGAAGGAGGCACGGCCGACCCCATACGGCTGTGGAAGGAGGCACGCCACGCCCGGAGGCTGCGGAGGGGGAACCGGCACGCCCGTAAGGCCGTGGACGGTGAACGTCGCGGCCCGGGGAGCTGCCGGGGCGAAGGCGGAAAAGGGGCGACCCCCGCCGGGGGGGAGAGCGGGGGTCGCCTGATCGGTCCGGCTCCGGGGGGGTAGAGCCGGTCCCGTTTCAGAAGAAAGCTTTCATCACTTCACCAGCACCTGGCAAGGCACATGCAAACGCATCGCGTGCACGGTCTCCCCAGTTTCTGGTGATACCACCGTATGCTGCCCGATCGACTCAAGTTTCGTCGAGGAGCAATCCTGCATTTTCGCCAAGTTTTTTCGTTGCGACATAACGATCACATAAAGGCAATCACTCTCCGTGATCATCACGACCCGGCAACCGCTTCGGCACGCGACGTCCGCGACGCCCCCATCGCCGGGTAAAGGTCTTGGTCCGAGGGGTTCCCATCAGGGCACATCCGTCGTAGAAAGGGATTACGGACCACTTGTCCGGGTGCATCAGCCGGGTACCCACGCGCGACCAGCCGCGGGAGGCGCGTCGTGACGGGCTTGACCCGCTCCGACGGATATAGGTGCACGCTTGGTAACCCGGTGTGATGCACCGGCTGCGGCGTCTCTTGACGGAGACGCCGTCAGCTATGTCGGGTTCGCCCCAAAGGGTCTCGCATGACCCCCGTCAGCCTCTCAGCATGGCCTCGCAGATGGCCGTGGTCTCGCGCGCTCCGAGGGTTACCGCGGAGGCACACTGTTGTACCCACCGGCTCACACCCTCCGGCGTGCCGCTCGAGTACGCCCGCAACCCCTCCGCGTACGGCAGCTCCAGCCGCCCCACCTCGACGGCCACCAAAGACTTGGGGTCGAGCCCGAACTCGACCAGCGTCAGCCGTTCGGCCGCACGTGCCACGACCCCGTCGGCCGTGCCGAAGGGCCGCAGCACGGCCAGCTCCGCGTGGATCACGGCGGCCAGCACGATCGCGGGCGCGCTCGTGGGCCGTTCGAGCAGGCCGAGCAGAGCCTCCATGCGGGTCGCCGTCTCGCCGGCGCTCGGCGCCGCGCCCAAACGCAGGGGATCGGGGACCGTGTCGAACGTGCGCGGCCGGCCGAGAGCGGCTTCTGCCGCGAGACCGGCGGCCGCCACGGTGTGCAGCCGCGCCAGCACCTGCCGGGGGGCCTTCCGCCAGGTCGGGCCCATGCGGCCCACCTCCACTGACGCGCGCAGCGCCCCCTGGACCAGGGGGTCGTGCACCTCGTCACGGCGCAGGGCGTCGAGGGACACGTCCACGCCTTCGAGCGCGGCCGACGCGCGCGCCCCGCGCAGCGACGACTCCGCGGACACGGCGGGGCTCGCCCGGCGCAGGACGCGGTGGCGATAGAGCCGGTCGACGGCCTTGCGAGCCTCGTCGACCGCCTCGGAAACGCCGGGGAACCGCGCGATGACGGTCAAGGGGTCACTCACGGAACCCGACCCTACCTGCGGGTAACGCGCCCCCCGCCACCGCGGCGCGGTGACCGAGCGTGCTCGCGACCGGACGCCATGACGACCGCAAGGAGAGAAAGCCCCGGCAACATCACGGCTCCAGGGGGCCCATAAACCCCCGAACCACCCCCCACCGCACCCGAGCAATCGCGCCGGCGCGTATTCTTCGGATTTCGGGATGACAACGTTTCAATTGCGTTTGTCATGCAAGTTGGTAAGTACGCGCGCCCATGGAGCCGGACGGTACAGACCTGTCTAGACCTCTTGTGTGCGGAGGTCGTGAGCTGGTGAAGTGGGACACGACCTATCCAATCTGGCCATAGAAGGAGCACGAGGTGGCCCCGGAGACCCCTGGTAACGAAACCCAGGCGCTGTCCAACCTGCTGCAGGAGAACCGCCGGTTCGCACCTCCGGCCGACCTGGCGGCGGCCGCGAACGTGACCGTCGCCGCATATGACGAGGCCGCCGCCGACCGCCTCGCCTTCTGGGAGGGCACCGCCGAGCGGCTGACCTGGGCCAAGAGGTGGGACAACACACTCGAGTGGAACGCGCCGTTCGCCAAGTGGTTCGTCGGCGGCGAGCTCAATGTGGCCTACAACTGCGTCGACCGGCACGTCGAAGAGGGACGCGGCGACAGGGTCGCCTATTACTGGGAGGGCGAGCCCGAGGGCGACACCCGCACACTCACCTACAACGATCTGAAGGCCGAGGTCGGCAAGGCCGCCAACGCCCTCCACGAGCTCGGGGTGCGCAAGGGCGACCGGGTCGCCATCTACATGCCGATGATCCCCGAGCTGCCGATCGCGATGCTGGCCTGCGCCCGCATCGGGGCCGTGCACTCGGTCGTTTTCGGCGGGTTCTCGGCCAGCGCGCTCAAGAGCCGCATCGACGACGCCGACGCCAAACTCGTGATCACCGCCGACGGCGGCTACCGCCGCGGCAAGCCGAGCGCGCTCAAGCCGATCGTGGACGAGGCCGTCGCCGAGTGCCCGCAGGTCGAGAACGTCCTCGTCGTGCGCCGCACCGGCCAGGACGTCGCCGTCACCGACAAGGACCTGTGGTGGCACGACGTGGTCGACCGCCAGAGCGACGAGCACACCGCCAAGCCCCACAGCTCGGAAGACCCGCTGTACATCCTCTACACCAGCGGCACCACGGGCAGGCCCAAGGGCATCCTGCACACCTCGGGCGGCTATCTCGCGCAGACCGCCTGGACGCACCACGCGGTCTTCGACCTCAAGCCCGAGACCGACATCTACTGGTGCACGGCCGACATCGGCTGGGTGACCGGCCACTCCTACATCGTGTACGGTCCCCTCGCCAACGGTGCCACCAGCGTCATCTACGAGGGCACTCCCGACACCCCGCACCGCGGCCGGTTCTGGGAGATCGTGCAGAAGTACAAGATCACGATCCTCTACACGGCGCCCACGGCGATCCGGACGTTCATGAAGTGGGGCGACGACATCCCCGCCAAGTACGACATGTCCAGCCTGCGCGTCCTGGGCTCCGTCGGCGAGCCGATCAACCCCGAGGCGTACGTCTGGTACCGCGAGAACATCGGCCACGACCGTTGCCCCGTCGTGGACACCTGGTGGCAGACCGAGACCGGCGCCATCATGATCAGCCCGCTGCCGGGCGTGACCTCGGCCAAGCCGGGCGCCGCGATGCGCCCGCTGCCGGGCGTGGTCGCCGACGTGGTCGACGACCAGGGCAACAGCGTCCCCAACGGCGGCGGTGGCTTCCTCGTGGTGCGCGAGCCCTGGCCGGCGATGCTCCGTACGATCTGGGGCGACGACCAGCGCTACATCGACACCTACTGGAGCCGGTTCGAGGGAATGTACTTCCCCGGCGACGGCGCCAAGAAGGACGAGGACGGCGACCTGTGGCTGCTCGGCCGCGTGGACGACGTCATGCTGATCTCCGGCCACAACATCTCCACCACCGAGGTGGAGAGCGCGCTGGTCAGCCACTCGAAGGTGGCCGAGGCGGCCGTGGTCGGCGCGACCGACGCGGTGACCGGCCAGGCCATCGTGGCGTTCGTGATCCTGCGCGGCACCGCGGAGGAGAACGACGACATCGCCGCCGACCTGCGCAACCACGTGGCCAAGACGCTCGGCCCGATCGCCAAGCCGCGCCAGATCCTGGTCGTCCCCGAGCTGCCCAAGACCCGGTCCGGCAAGATCATGCGCCGTCTCCTGCGCGACGTGGCGGAGAACCGCAGCATCGGCGACGTCACCACACTGGCCGACAGCACGGTGATGGACCTGATCTCGGAGAAGCTGCCGTCCGCGAAGTCCGAGGACTGACACAGTGAAGGACTGACACGGTGAAGCGAGGGCGCATGTTTCCGTGACGGAAGCATGCGCCCTCTGCGTACGCCCAGGCGGCACAAGCGTTATCTTGGCTGATCGGGTAGTTCTGGGAGTGATGGCGAGGCTCGCACCCGGTAAGTTCCTCGGCGTGTTCGGCCGGCGTCTGGCCGTCGGTGCGGCTCGGCCTGGCAAGACTTGCCGGAGGAGCTCCACCGGCGTGACGGGCGGCCGTGCCGCTTCACGTGCCGGGTGCGCAGGCGGCGCATCGCTGGATGATGTTTGACACGGCCACCAGGCCTCGATAGGAGACGTTCATGCCGCAGACTCCCGAGGAAGAATCCCTGGGCTCGCTGATCGCCCGGGCGAGCGATCACATCTCTGAACTCGTCCGTTCGGAGATCAAGCTGGCCAAGGCCGAGTTCAAGTTCGACGCCAAGCGGGTCGGCATGGCGGGTGGCATGTTCGCCGCCGCCGCCTTCATGGCTCACCTGTGCCTGATCCTCGCCTCGTTCACGATCGCCTACGTGCTGGCGCAGTGGATGCCCCAGTGGGCGGCCTTCCTCATCGTGACCGTGTTCTACCTGCTGGTCGCGGGACTGCTGGTGTTCATCGGGATCCGCAGGCTCAAGGGCCTGGCCGGGATGAAGCGCACCACCAGGTCGATCAAGGGCCTGAGGGAGATCGCCATCCCGGAGGACCAGACGCTGCCCGCGCTCAAGCCTGATCGCGAGCCGGTGACGCGTGATGGCGCCTGACGAGTCGGTCGTTCAGATCGAGGGGCCCTGGACGCACCGCTCGGTGCACGCGGGCGGCACCCGCTTCCACGTCGTGGAGGCGGGGCAGGGGCCTCTGGTGATGTTGCTGCACGGGTTCCCGCAGTTCTGGTGGACGTGGCGCAACCAGCTCGAAGCGCTGCCCGCCGCCGGCTATCGAGCGGTCGCGGTCGACCTGCGCGGCTACGGCGGCAGCGACAAACCGCCGCGCGGCTACGACCTGCCGACGCTGGCGGGCGACGCGACGGGGCTGATCCGGGCGCTCGGCGAGACCGGGGCGATCGTGGTGGGGCACGACTGGGGTGGGCTGCTGGCCTGGACGATGGCCGTGCTGGAGCCGAAGTGCGTACGCCGGCTCGTCACCGTGTCGGCCCCGCATCCGCTGCGGCTGCGCGGCGCCCTGGTGACCGACCCGTTCGGCCAGCTCAAGGCGAGCATCCAGGCCCTCGGCTTCCAGCTGCCGCTGCTGCCGGAGCACCTGCTCACCCGCCGCGACGGGAGGCGCGTCGGCCGCTTCCTCGACGAGTGGTCGCGCCCCGGCTGGCCGGAGCCCGAGGCCGCGCGCACCTATCGGGAGGCGTTCCGCATCCCCACCGTGGCGCACTGCGCGCTGGAATACCACCGCTGGCTCGGCCGCTCCCAGCTCCGCCCCGACGGCCGGCGGTACGCCAGGGTCATGCGCACCGAGATCGAGGCGCCCACGTTGCAGGTGCACGGGGCGCTCGACCCGCGGGTGCTTCCACGCACGGCGCAGGGTTCGAGCCGTCACGTGGCCGCCCCCTACCGGTGGCGGCTGCTCGAAGGGGCGGGGCACTTCCCCCACGAGGAGATTCCCGACGTGTTCAACCAGGAGTTGCTCGGCTGGCTGGCCGACCCGGAGCCCGACCGATGAGAGACCGTGACCCCGAGGGCCGCCCACGCAGCGCCAGGCCGCGCGACGCGTACGGCAGGCCGCTCCCCTATGGTGCGCCCGGCATGCCCCGGGTGCCCGACGACTATGCGCCCACCACCGAGCAGGCGCTGGCGGACGGCCGTCGTTTCCTGCGCGACGGCCTGCCGTTCAACGCCCACGAGGTTTTCGAGGGCCGCTGGAAATGCGCGCCGGAGGACGAGCGCGACCTGTGGCAGGGGCTCGCGCAGATCTGCGTCGGGCTCACGCATCTGCAGCGCGGCAACGGGCGCGGCGCGGTGACCCTGCTCAGCCGCGGCGCCGCCAAGGCGCAGTCGTACGGCGGCGCGTACGACGCGGTCGGCAGGGCCGCCTCCGGCCTGAGCCAGGACAGCGACCCCGGCGAGGCCGTCGCCCTGATCCTGGCCGAGCTCCCCGGCTGAGGCGGGAGGCGCAGGTCAGTCGCACTCCTGCGTGCTGGCCGGCGTGGTGTCGTTGCGGCCCCTGGCGGCGTCGGGAGCGACCTCTTCGGCTGTCAGGACGTAGCCCGTCTCCTCTTCGTTGATCGCGGCGGCGAAGATCACGCCGTAGACGCGGCCCTCGGGCGTGAGCAGCGGCCCGCCGGAGTTGCCCGGCAGGACCTGGCCGCGGATCGCGTAGACCTTGCGCGTGACCGTGGCCTCGCGGTAGATGTCGGGGCCCTCGGCGTCGAGCTGGCCGCCGATCCTGGCCGACACGGCGGTGAAGCCCTGGCCCTTGGGGAAGCCGGCCACGATCGCGTCGTCGCCGCGCCCGCCGTCGCCGTCGAAGGCGAGCTGCGGCAGCCTGAGCCCGGGGACGTAGAGGATGGCGATGTCGCGCCGCGGGTTGTAGCGCACCACCGCGGCCTTGTGCCGCGTGTTGGTCGAGTCGATGATCTGGAGGTCGCGCGTCACGCCGGCCACGACGTGGGCGTTGGTCATGATCCGGCCGGGCGCGTAGACGAAGCCGGTGCCCTCGATGTGCTTGTTGCAGCTCTGCGCGTTGCCCTGCACCTTGACGATCGACCGGCGCGCCCTTTCCAGCTCGTCGCCGCCCTTCAGCACGCTCTGGTCGGGCGGCGGCACGTCGATGATCGTGCCGGCGCCGATGGCGTCGAAGACGGGCGGGAACTCCGAGCGGTCGATGAACTTCTTGAACGGCGCCTGCCAGTTGCGCGCGGCCTGCGGGATCGCGTCGTCGACCGTGGTCAGCAGCGCGGAGTTCTTCACCTGGTCGACCAGCGGGGTGAACGCGGTGGAGACGATCAGCGACCCGATCAGCCAGGCGATGACCAGCACGGACAGGGCGCTGGCGAACGTGCCGCCGACGGCGTCGGCCACCCTGGCGGGCTCCCACGTGACGTGGCTGCGCACGACGGCGCCGAGCGTCGAGGAGGCGAACTGGCCGATGGTGGCGGCGAGGAAGACGATCACGATGGCGAGCAGCGCCTGCGGGGTGTCGCCGTCGACGACGGCCTTGGAGATGGGAGGCGCGATGAAGACGCCCAGCACGGCCCCGCCCACGAACCCCACGAAGCTCATCGCCCCGATGATGAACCCCTGCCGGTATCCCGAGATGCCGAACGCGATCACGAGGCCGATCAGTATGAGGTCAAGCAGATCACCGCGCACGCTTCAAAGGTAGCCAGCGAGACGGTCAAGTGTGAACGTGTTCCGCCAGGACGGTGTCACCCTGCTGACTATCTTGGGCGCTATGCCGCCGGCCGAGGTAACAGTGCGCGATCTCATCGAGGCAGCTCTGCACGACACCGATCCGGACGGCCCGTTGCGCTGGCATGTGATCTCCATCCTGCGCCAGCGGAGCGACCTGGAGTCGTTCATCGAGGCACGCCGGTTGTGTGCCGGGGACACGGTCGCCGAGCGGCTGCTGGGCGTGGACATCATGGGCATGTTGCAGCCGTTCGTGGACCGGACGCTGCCGGTGCTGCGCTATCTGGCCGCCAGCGAGGACGACGCCATGGTGCTCTATTCGGTGCTGATCGCGTTCGGCCACCTGGCCGACCCGCGTTCGCTGCCGTCCGTGATCGATCTGGCCGGCCACGGCGACGCCAGAGTCAGGTATGGAGCCGCGTACGCGCTGCAGCACGTGCTCGGCGAACCGCCTGACCGCGCGGGGCTGGAGACGCTGCGCGCGCTGGCCGCCGACAGCGACGCCGACGTGGCCGGCTGGGCCTCGCTCGGCGTGGCCCTGCGTGCGGCTCCGTGAAAGCGGCACGCTAGTCGCGGGCCGCCACGTTGACCACCTCGGGGGGCGGGTCCTCCACCTGCGCGGGGTCCCACGGCCGGTCGAGCCCCGCCTCGCGCAACACGGAGTCGAGCACCATCGCGGTGAACCCCCACACCAGCATCCCGCGCACCCGGAACGCCGGCCCGACCATGCCCCGGGGGTGCCGCAGCGAGATGCGGTTGCCGGGATCGACCAGCTCGGCGATCGGCACCCGCTCGACGGAGTCGACCTCGTCGGGTGAGGCGGCGTGAACCGCGGACGGCTCGCGCCACCAGGCGATCACGGGTGTGACCCGGTTGTCGCTGAAGCTCAGGTAGAGCTCGGGCATCGTGCCCAGCACGTGGATGCCGGCGGGATCGACCCCGGTCTCCTCCTCGGCCTCGCGCAGCGCCGCCTCGACGGGACCGGCGTCCTCAGGGTCGACGCCGCCGCCGGGGAACGCGGGCTGGCCCGGGTGCCTGCGCCCGCGGGTGCTGCGCTGGATGAGCAGCACGTCTGGCCCGAGCGGCCCGTCGCCGAACAACATGAGCACCGCCGCCTCCCTCCCGCCCGTCACGGGTGGCCGCAGAGCTTGGGGCACTCGGGTCCGCTGTGCCTGCGCTGCCAGTGTGCCGAGCCAGTCGGGCACTTGTGTCACGCATCCTCCAACACGTCGCGTGGTCGATCACTTCCCCTCATCAGGAGAAGGGGCCGTTCCTGACAAGCTTCGCCGCCTCGGCGGCCGCCATGGGGCCGGTGCCGTACGAGGGGCAGAGCGCGGCCAGCGGGCAGACGCCGCACGCGGGGCGCCGGGCGTGGCAGATGCGACGGCCGTGCCAGATCACCCGGTGGGAGAAGATCGTCCACTCGCGCTTGGGCAGCAGCTCGCCCACGATGTGCTCGATCTTGACCGGGTCGGTCTCGTCGGTCCAGCCGAAGCGGCGCACCAGCCGCTGGAAGTGGGTGTCGACGGTGAGCCCCGGCACGTCGAACGCGTTGCCCAGCACCACGTTGGCCGTCTTGCGGCCCACGCCGGGCAGCTTGACCAGGTCCCGCAACCGGCTGGGGACCTCGCCGCCGTGGCGTTCGCAGATCGCCTGCGCCATGCCGATGATGCTGTTGGTCTTGGCGCGGAAGAAGCCGGTCGAGCGGATGATCTCTTCCATCTCGGACCGGTCGGCGGCGGCGTAGTCGGCCACCGACGGATATTTCGCGAACAGAATGGGAGTCACCATGTTGACCCGCTTGTCCGTGCACTGCGCGGACAGGATGGTCGCCACCAGCAGCTCGAGCGGGTTGGTGAAGTCGAGCTCGCAATGGGCGTCAGGATAGGTCTCCGCGAGGATGCGGTTCATCTTGCGCGCCCGCCGCACTCGTGCGAGCTGGGTCTCCGGCTTGCGCCCCGCCGCGTTCGTGGCCATGCCGCAAGAGTAGAAGCTCTGGGAGGCGATTGAACCCGCGACGCCTTTTCCGGCCGCCCGTCTGGCCGCCGGCGGCCGAGCAGTGCCGCGGGGACGCCCGAGGGCCGTGGAGGCGCTCAGAGTCCTGCTCGGGCAGAGCGTGGCGGCGGCGATGGCCTCAGTTGACGGCCTCCTGTCGGGAGCCCAACGGCGCGTCGGGTAACTTTCCTCCCGGAATCCGGTAATCCCGATCAACGCGGGCAAGCCCGGAACACCCCGGCATTCCCATAACCTGTGTGTGCCGCCCGAAGTGGGGTGCGTCACAATGGCAGCAGAGGAGGCAGTGTGAACACCGAAGATGTGCTGGGCAAGGCCCCCCTGTTCGCCGCGCTGGACCGCGAGAGTGCCGCGGCGCTGCGCACCAGCATCACCGAGGTCCAGTTGTCCAAGGGGCAGACGCTCTTCCACGAGAACGAGACGGGCGACCGGCTCTACGTCGTGCTGGACGGCAAGATCAAACTGTCCCGCACGTCGCCGGACGGGCGGGAAAACCTGCTCAGCGTGCTGGGGCCGAGCGAGATGTTCGGTGAGCTGTCGCTGTTCGACCCGAGGCCGCGCACGGCCACGGCGACCGCGCTGACCGAGGTGCGGCTGGCCGGGCTCGGCCACGACGACCTGCGGCCCTGGCTGACCGGCCGGCCCGAGGTGGCCCTGCACCTGCTGCGCGCGCTCGCCCAGCGGCTGCGCCGCACCAACGACGTGCTGGCCGACCTGGTGTTCACCGACGTGCCGGGGCGGGTGGCCAAGCAGCTGCTCGACCTGGCCGAGCGGTTCGGCATCAAGACCGACGACGGCATCCGGGTGCACCACGACCTGACCCAGGAAGAGCTGGCCCAGCTCGTCGGCGCCTCCCGCGAGACGGTCAACAAGGCTCTGGCCGACTTCGCCCAGCGCGGCTGGCTGCGCATCGAGGCCAAGGCCGTGGTCATCCTCGACATCGACCGGCTCCACAACCGGTCCAGATAGCCTCGCCGGTCAGGAGGCGTCGAGATAGTCCAGCTGGGCCAGCACCGACATCTCCGCCGCGGGCCAGAGCGACCGGTCGACGTCGGCGTACACGATCGTGACGATCTGGCGTGCCGTGCGCGCGCCCTGCTCGCGCGCCGCTCTGATCTGGTCGAGCCGCTCGCGCCGGTGCGCGATATAGCCGTCGAGCGCGCCGATCGGGTCGGGCAGCACCGGCCCGTGGCCCGGCAGCAGCGCCCGCGCCTCCAGGCTCTCCGCCGCCGCCCTCAGCCGGTCGAGGCTGCGGAGATAGTCGGCCAGGCCGCCGTCGCGGGCGATGATCGTGGTGCCCCTGCCGAGCACCGTGTCGCCGGTCAGCATCGCCCTGTCGGCGGGCAGCCAGAAGCACAACGAGTCGAACGAGTGGCCAGGCGTACCATGTACGTGGATCTCCAGCCCCGCCACGGTCACCACGTCGCCGTCGGCGAGGCCCTCGTCGCCCAGCCGGTGGCGCGGGTCGAGGGCCCGCACGGGCGCGTTCACCATCCGGGCGAAGCGTCTGGCGCCGCCGCTGTGGTCGAAATGGCCGTGGGTGAGCAGGATCTCGGTGACGCGGCGCTCGCCGAGATGGTCGCGTACGCGCTGAAGGTGCGACTCGTCCTCAGGCCCCGGATCGACGACCACCACCTCCTCGCCCGCGCCGATCACCCACGTGTTGGTGCCGTCGAGCGTCATGGCGGAGGGGTTGGGGGCGAGCAGGTTCTCGGCGTGCTCCGTACGGGATCCGTCGGGCGTGCCGATCGGGATGTGCAGACCGCTCACGGAGCCATCACCAGCCGCATCTCGCCCCCGATCTCGACCGCCCTGGGCATGATGCGCACGATCTCCCTGGGCGCCGCCAGAACGTCGCCCACGCTGTCGCAGGCCGCCAGCTCGGTGAGCGTACGGTGCGTGGGCGGCATGAGGAAGATCTCCCCTTGGCGCGCCAGCTCGACCGCCTCGGCCGGGCGCTGCCACACGACCTGGTCGGCCTCCCCGCCCACGTCACGGGTGCGCTGCCCGTCGGGCAGCACGGCGGCGAAGAAGCGCGTGTCGAAGCGTTTGCGCTCGATCTCCGGCGTGATCCAGTGCGCCCACGGCTTGAGCAGGTCGGAGCGGAGCACCAGGCCGCGCCAGGCGAGGAAGTCGGCGAAGGCCAGGCTCCTGTCGATGAGGGCGAGCCGGTCGGCCTCCCAGTCGTCGCCGGTCGTGTCGGCGACCACGGAGCCGGGCCCCGGCCCTGCCAGCAACACGCCCGACTCCTCGAACGTCTCCCGTACGGCCGCGCACACCAGCGCCCGCGCCAGCCGCTCGCTCGCCTTGAACACCGCGCCCCACTCCGCGGGAGACGGCCCGGCCCAGGCGACCGCCTGGTCGGCGTCGCGCTCGTCCACGGAGCCGCCGGGGAAGACATACGCGCCCGCCGCGAAGGCCATCGTGGACTTGCGCCGGAGCAGGTAGACCTCGGGACCTCCGGCTCCGTCACGCAGGATCACGACCGTGGCGGCGTCCCGCGCGGGCACGGGCTCGACCCGTCCGGCGAGAACGTCCCGCGCCCGCGCGGCGAGCTCGGCTGGAAGCGGAATTCCGGTCACCTGACCTCCTTAGAACATCACTCGGTCATGGTGACATATCCCGATTCAGGCCACTTCGGCGATCAGCTCCACTTCCACGGGCGCGTCCAGCGGGAGCACGATCACGCCCACCGCGCTGCGGGCGTGCTTGCCCTGCTCCCCGAAGACCTCGGCGAGCAGATCGCTGGCGCCGTTGGCCACCTGCGCCTGCTCGGTGAAGCCGGGCGCGCTGGCCACGAACACCACGACCTTGACGATCCGCCGCACCCTGGACAGCTCGCCCAGCTCGGCCTTGAGCCCCGCGACGGCGTTGAGCGCGCAGATGCGGGCCTGCGCCCGGCCCTCGTCGACGCCCAGGTCGACGCCGAGCTTGCCGGTCTGGTGCAGCTTGCCCTCCAGCATCGGCACCTGGCCCGAGGTGTAGACCAGGTCGCCGGTGCGCACGGTGACCACGTAGGAGCCCACGGGCGCGACGGGCGGCGGCAACGTCAGGCCGAGCTCTTCGATCTTCTGCTCAGGCGTCACTGCTTCTCCCGCTTGAAGTAGGCGACGAGCTGCTCGGGCGTGGCACCCTGCAGGATCTGGACCAGCTCCCAGCCGTCAGCGCCGAAGTTGTCGAGGATCATCTTGGTGTTGTGGATCAACACCGGGGCTGTGAGATATTCCCATTTCTTCATGGCTGTCAGCGTCTCACAAGAACCGTCATCACCACCTTCGACCGACGCGGCGCCAGTGTGAGCAATCTCAAAGGGTGGTCGTCGGCTTTCGACAAGTGACCGTTCGGTAGCCTCGAATCGTGGACTCTCCGGACACGGACTGGGCCGGCGTGCGACTGCACGTGGTCACCGGCAAGGGCGGCACCGGCAAGACGACCGTGGCCGCCGCTCTCGCTCTCGCTCTCGCCTCCGGCGGCCGAAAAGTGCTGCTCGTGGAGGTGGAGGGCCGGCAGGGCATCGCGCAGATCTTCGACCTGCCGCCGCTGCCGTACGAAGAGCGCAAGATCGCGGTCGCGCCCTCGGGCGGCGACGTCTTCGCGCTGTCCATCGACCCCGAAGCGGCCATGCTCGAGTACATGGAGATGTTCTACGGGATGCGCAGCGCGGGCCGGGCGCTGACCAAGATGGGCATCGTCGACTTCGCCACCACCGTGGCGCCGGGTTTCCGCGACGTCCTCGTCACCGGCAAGACGACCGAGGCCGTACGCCGGCGGGGCAGGAACGGCCGCCGGATTTACGACGCCGTCGTCCTGGACGCTCCGCCGACCGGCCGCATCGCGCGGTTCCTCAACGTCACCCAGGAGGTGGCGGGCCTGGCCAAGGTCGGGCCCATCAAGAACCACTCCGAGCTGGTCAACAACGTGGTGAAATCCCCCGAGACCGCCGTGCACTTCGTCACGCTGCTGGAGGAGATGCCGGTCCAGGAGACGCTCGACGGCATCGCCGAGCTGCGCGCCGCGGGGCTGCCCACCGGCGGCATCCTCGTCAACATGGTCCGCGAGTCGCTGCTGCCCCAGGCCGCTCTTGACACGGCTGTCAAGGACCGTTTCGACGCCGGTGAGCTCGTGCTCGGGCTCAAGGCCGCGGGCGTGGCCGACGGCGCCGAGGCCACGGCGATGGCCGAGGCGCTCGCGGAGGAGGTCGTCGAACACGCCCGCCGCACCGAGCTGGAGAAGGCCGAGCGCGAGTCGCTGGCCGAGGCGGGCCTGCAGAGCTACGAGCTGCCGCTGCTGGCCGACGGCGTCGACCTGGCGGGCCTGTACGAACTCGCGGAGAGCATGCGCACCCAGGGAGCAGCGTGAAGAAGCCCGCCACCCTCGATATCGACGCGATCCTCGACGACCAGGGCACCAGGATCATCGTCTGCTGCGGCGCCGGCGGCGTGGGCAAGACCACGACCGCGGCGGCGCTCGGGCTGCGCGCCGCGGAGCGCGGCAGGTGCGTGGTCGTGCTGACCGTCGACCCCGCCAGGCGCCTGGCCCAGTCGATGGGGCTGACCGAGCTGGACAACACGCCGCGCCTGGTCAGCTCCCCCGAGGGCGGCGGCCAGCTGTTCGCCATGATGCTCGACATGAAGCGCACGTTCGACGAGATCATCGAGGCGCACGCCGATCCCGAGCGGGCCCGGCAGATCCTGTCGAACCCCTTCTACCAGTCCCTTTCGTCCAGCTTCTCCGGCACACAGGAATACATGGCCATGGAGAAGCTGGGCCAGCTCCGCCGCTCCGACGAGTGGGACCTGATCATCGTGGACACCCCGCCCTCGCGGAACGCGCTCGACTTCCTCGACGCTCCCGAGCGGCTCGGGCGGTTCCTCGACGGCAGGTTCATCAGGCTGCTGACGGCTCCGGCCAAGGCCGGAGGGCGCAGCGCGTTCCGGCTGCTCAACGCCGGGTTCGGGTTGATGGCGGGCGCGATGACCAAGCTGCTCGGCGCTCAGGTGATCAAGGATCTGCAGACGTTCGTGTCCGCGCTCGACGCCGTGTTCGGCGGGTTCAGGCAGCGGGCGGAGATGACGTACCAGCTGCTGCAGGCCCCGGGCACGGCCTTCCTCGTGGTGGCGGCGCCCGAGCGCGACGCGATGCGCGAGGCGTCCTATTTCGTCGAGCGCCTGGCCGAGGAGCGGATGCCGCTGGCCGGCCTCGTGGTCAACCGCGTGCACGTGTCGCCCGCCCCAGCGCTCTCAGCCGCCCGCAGCGCCGCGGCCGCGGAAGACCTGGAGTCGAGGGGCGAGCACGAGCTGACCGCCGCCGTGCTGCGGCTGCACGCCGGGCGGATGCAGCTCACCGCCCGCGAGAGCCGCGAGCAGGAACACTTCGCCTCGGCCCACCCCACGGTGCCCGTGGTGCAGGTCCGCGCCATGTCCGAGGACGTTCACGATCTCACAGGTCTGCGACAGATCGGTGACCTGCTGGCGACCGCCTGACAAAGAGAAAGTACGGCCGGCGGACGGCGCCGGCCGTACTCGCTCGTGGGCCTGATCAGCCCGCGATCAGCTCGTTGGTTCGTTCGTACTCTTCCTTGGCCGACTCGAGCAAGTCTCGCCACGAGTCGACGTCAGGACGCCGTCGAAGCAGTGCACGCCGTTCCCGTTCTGTCATGCCGCCCCACACCCCGAACTCGATGCGGTTGTCCAGCGCATCGGCGAGGCACTCCGTGCGGACCGGGCAACCCCGGCAGATGAGCTTCGCCCTGTTCTGCGCGGCGCCCTGCACGAACAGGGCATCCGGATCCGCACCCTTACAGGCGGCACGGGAGGTCCAATCCGTGATCCACATTTTTCGACCCCACTCCCCTTAGGTGGTCAGTCGTCATTTGGGGCCGACGGGCGCGGGCGCCGAGCCTCCGTATTCAGTTGCCGCAGGGAGAACGTACGCAACGACCCGTTCGGGCCGACAGACCCCAGAGGACCAATTTCTCGGCGCAGTCTTGACCGGGAATGACTAGTCACCCCCGTCAGTCAAGGCGAAATGGTGTCGCGCTACCGGTTCGGTCACTGTTTCGACGTACGCTAGGTAGCGTGCAAGCTCGCGGCAAAGATCGCTCCAACCCCGTTCTCAACATCCTGCGACTGATCATCGCCGGATCGGCGGCCGGGGTGCTCGCGGCCGCTGTGGCCCTGCCGGCGGTCGGCGGAGCCGGGATGTCCACGAAGAGCGCCGTCGAAGGGCTCAACCTCAAGCCGGAAAACCTCGATGAGCCTCCTCTGCCCGAGCGGACCGAGCTACTCGATGCCAACGGCAAGAAGATCGCCTGGTTCTACTTCGAAAACCGCCAGTCCGTGCCCCTCGGCAAGGTCGCGCCGATCATGCGGACGGCGCTCATCTCGATCGAGGACTTCCGTTTCTACCAGCACGGACCGATCGATGTGGAGGGAACGGCCAGAGCGCTGATGAAGAATTTCACCAGCGGCGGTGTGACACAGGGCGGCTCGTCCATCACCCAGCAGTACGTCAAGCAGGTGCTGGTCAACAAAGCGGAGACGCCGGAGGAATACCAGGCGGCCATCGCGCCCACCATCTCCCGCAAGCTGACCGAGCTGCGCTACGCGATGGCGATCGAGAAGAAGTACACCAAGGACCAGATTCTCGAGAAATATCTGAACATCGCCTACTTCGGCGCCGGCGCACACGGCATCCAGGCCGCGGCCAAACGTTTCTTCGACAAGCCGGCCTCCGAGCTCGACCTCGCCGAGGCCGCCACGCTGGCCGGCGCCGTGCAGAACCCCGCGCGCACCGACCCCAACGTCGACTCCGAGTCCCGCAAGCGGCTGCTGGAGCGGCGCAACGTCGTGCTCGACCGGATGGCCCAGATCGGCAAGATCACGCCGAAGGAGGCCGCCGAGGCCAAGAAGGAGAAGCTGGGCTACAAGGACATCAAGATGTCCGGCGGCTGTGAGTCCAGCAAATTTCCGTACTTCTGCCTCTACGTCCAGTACGAGATCCTCAACAACGAAGACTTCGGCAAGAACCAGGACGAACGCCGGAAGCTGCTCCAGCGCGGCGGCATGCAGATCAAGACCACGATCGACCCCAAG
Organism: Nonomuraea diastatica; assembly: GCF_004349015.1. NCBI lineage: Bacteria > Bacillati > Actinomycetota > Actinomycetes > Streptosporangiales > Streptosporangiaceae > Nonomuraea > Nonomuraea diastatica. The sequence continues at coordinate 17,999 of NZ_SMKP01000110.1, read as the reverse complement.
ATGCAGGCCGCCGCCGAGAAGGCCATCAAGAAATACGTCGGCTCCAAGGACAAGCCGGTGGCCTCGCAGGCCATGATCGTGCCCGGCACCGGCGAGATCAAGGCCATGGCCGCCTCCCGCAAGTTCGGCGGCAGCAAGAAGAACAACGAGATGAGCTACAACATCGTGGCCGACGCGGCGCACGGTGGCGGGCGCGGCTTCCAACAGGGCTCGACGGCCAAGGTCTACACGCTGGCCGCCGCCCTGGAAGAGGGCATGAAGTACAGCGACGGCTTCCCCGCCCCCTCCGGCTACAAGGCCGGCAGCTACAGCTCGTTCAAGAACTGCGAGGGCGAGAACGTCGGCGACCCGAGCCACACCGTGCGCAACTCCAGCGAGGGCGGCGGCGGCTTCAAGACCCTGCAGACCGGCACGTGGGGGTCGGTCAACACCTTCTTTGTCAAGCTCTCGCAGGAGGTCGGCCTCTGCAAGGTCGTCAAGATGGCCAAGCGCCTCGGGGTCAAGCGGGCCGACGGGCAGAAACTGTCCGAGGTGGAGACGTTCACGCTGGGGGTCAACGAGGTCGACCCCGTCACGATCGCCAACTCGTACGCGGTGTTCGCGGCGCGCGGGAAATACTGCAAGCCGCTGGCCATCACCGAGATCACCGACCGCAACGGCGCGACCAAGCAGTACGAACCGAAGTGCTCCCAGGTGCTGGACGAAGACGTCGCCGACGCGGTCAACGGCATCCTGGAGGGCGTCTTCACCAAGGGCACGATGACCGGCGTGGGCGGCATCGGCAGGGACGCGGCCGGCAAGACCGGCACGACCGACAACTACATGTCGGCGTGGTTCGCCGGTTACACGCCCAACCTGGCCTCCGCGGTCAGCCTCGGCGACCCGCGCGGCACCTCGGCGCACAAGCTGATCGGCATCACGATCGGCGGCACTTATTACCCGTACGTGTACGGGGCCTCTATCTCCGGGCGGATCTGGAAAGACTCGATGATCTCCGCCCTGAAGGGGGTCGAGCCGCGGCACTTCACGGCGGTCGACAAGTCACGGTTCGGCGGGTGCACCGACAACTGCGCCCCCAAGCCCAAGAAGAAGCGCGACGACCGGCGCGGCGACCGGGGCCCGTTCGACATCTTCGACCCGGGCAACCGCGACTGGCCCGGTGACGGCGACAGGCCCGCCTGGGAGGGGCGCGGCGACAACGGGCGGCCCGGAGGCTGGCGCGGCCGCGGCTGAACGAACGCAGCCCTTGAGTGGCGTCGTTACACGGACGGTGGAGGCGGTTGCGTCGATATGACGCCGGTGTCATTGCCGCCCGAGCATGGACGTGGCCTCGCGGGATAGTGAAGGTCCGGACGGACCTGTGCTGATCTTCACTGGATCAGAGGTCAGGTTCTTCGGGAGGGGAATCGAGAGCAGGGCCTTTGAGGACCTCATCTGACCCCCGCCGGCGGCCAGGGCGGCCGCGTACTCCCCCCGCCCCTCCAGCTCGCCCGAGCCGCCTGATCGGCGACAGAGCGGGACCTCAGGTCGAGGCAGTACGCGGCCGGTGCTCGGCCAGCCAGACCTCGGCGAATGCGACGGCGTCAGCCAGGGAGAACAGCCGAGTCTCGGCCGCACCCACCTTGCCCTGGAACACCGGCCGCTCCTTCTCGAAGGCCGCCCCCAGATCACCGAAGCGCTCGTCGCTGATCGAAATGTCACGCACGGTACTCCATCGGCGTCCCTGCGGGGTCATGACCGCGAAGGAGTTGTCGACCTGTGGCGCGGGAATCCGGTACTCGGCCAGATGGAACGCCGTGCACGTCGCGAAGCCCACGCCCAGGAGCAGGATCCGCGCCTCTGCTTCCTCCAGGCGGGCGAGCGGGCTTCGCTCGCCGAGCTGGCAGTTCAGCGTGTGGCCGTCCACGATCGCAGTGGCACGCGGACCCAGGGCCGCGAAGGAAGTCTGCGGATGGGCGCTGCGGACGGCGCCCGGCCAATTGCGGACTGTCTCCGGGATGACACCGACACCGCGGGTGGGTGTCGTGCGCGGGTCATAGGGCGGCATCGATGCACGGATATCCGCCCACCATGTCTCAGGCACCGGCGGATTGCCCCATTTCGCCGGATCCGAGTTGTCCCCCGAGTGCGTCGGCACCACCAAAGTCCCGTCGTCACCAAGGGCATCGAACAGCGCCTGAACGACGGCCTCAGGACCGCCGCATACCCAGCCGAGCGAGCTGAGGGAGGAGTGCACGAGAAGGGTCTCACCGGGGAGAACGCCAATCTCACGCAACTCGGCGGCGAGTGATTCGCGCGTACACATCGGGCCGGTCGGGGGCGTCATCGACATAGCCGGTGATTATGCATACCCCAGGATCCGCTTCACCACTGAGTTTTGACAGCCCTCCGGCCCGAGCCAGCCTGCGTGTCCCCAGGGCATCGCCACTTGACCGCGGACCTTCGGCCTAGTCAGGCGACCGGGCATACCCACTCGGGATCGAGAACAGGTAGTCACGCGGGTGCGGTCCTTCCCGCGCGGGCTGCCTGCCCAGGCGCGGCTTGGGCGGGCGCTGGTTTGGGCGGGCCCTGGTTCCGCGTGCGCGGCTCTCAGGCCGTCAGAGCGCCGGGCTGAGGCCTCCGCCCATCCGAGAGGAGGCCCCGGCCATGACCGCCGTGCCAGGCGGCCGCAGAGGGCGGCTGAAGACGCTGTACGGCGGTTACGCCCCGATCTGCCCCGGGACTACTTGCCCGCCAGCTTCGCGCGCACCGTGGCCGCGACCCGGCCACCCTCGGCCCGCCCGGCGACCTTCGGATTGACGGCCTTCATGACCTGCCCCATCGCCTGCGGCCCCGACGCGCCCGTCTCGGCGATGGCGGCATCGACCAGCGCCGCCAGCTCGTCGTCCGACAACTGAGCGGGCAGGTATTCCTCCAGCACCGCCTGCTCGTCGAGCTCCGCCTGCGCCTGCTCGGCCCGCCCCGCGTTGCCGAACGCCTCCGCCGCCTCGCGCCGCTTCTTGGCCTCCTTGGTCAGCACCTTGATGATCTCGTCATCGGTCAGCTCCCTGGCCTCCTTACCGGAGACCTCCTCGACGTTCACCGCCGCCAGGGCCATGCGAATCGTCCGGAGACGTACCTCGTCCCGGCTCTTCAGCGAAGCCGTCAGATCGGCTTTCAGCTTGTCTTTCAATGCGCTCATGCGCACCATCTTGCCGCCTGCGCGAACGCCCCGCGCCGGATGTCGGGCATCATGAATGGGTGAGGAAAGCCGTCGCAGTGCCACTGTCCATGCTCGGTCTCGGCCTGGCCGGACTGGGTTACGCCTCCGTGGTGGAGCGCAACTGGTTCCGCCTGCGCCGTTTCGACGTACCCGTGCTGGAGCGCGGCCACCGTCCCGTGCGCATCCTCCACCTGTCCGACCTGCACCTGACACCTGGGCGTTCGATGCTCATCAAATGGGTGCGCTCCTTGGGCGCCCTGGAGCCCGACCTGGTCGTCAACACCGGCGACTCGATCGCGCACCCGGAGGCCGTCCCGGCCCTCCTGCATGCCCTTGAGCCCCTGCTGTCCCGCCCGGGCCTGTTCGTCTACGGCTCCAACGACCTCTACGCCCCCCGGCCGAAAAACCCGGCCCGCTACCTGTGGCGCACGTCCAGGAACGAACGCCGCCAGCACATCCCCAACCTGCCGTGGGAAGAGCTGGGCGCGGGCATGGCGTCCGAGGGCTGGCTCGACATGAACAACACCACGGCCCGCATCAAGGTGGCCGACCTCGACGTGGCCGTGGCGGGCATCCACGACTCCCACATCTCCCGCGACCGCTACGACCTCGTAGCCGGCCCCGCTCCCGCGGACGCCGACCTGCGGCTGGGCGTCATGCACTCCCCCGAGCCGCACAACATGACCCGCTTCGCCGACGACGGCTACCAACTTCTGCTGGCCGGCCACACACACGGGGGCCAGCTCTGCATCCCGTTCTACGGCGCCCTGGTCACCAACTGCGGCATCGACCGTGCCAGGGTGAAGGGGCTGAGCCGCCACGATTCGGCCTGGCTGCACGTGTCCGCCGGCCTCGGCACCTCGCCGTACGCACCGGCCCGGTTCGCCTGCTTCCCGGAAGCGACGCTCCTGACACTGGTCCCCCGACGATAAAGGCGGTCACAACCACCTTGGGAGTCCGCTAGACTTTTCCAAGCACGTGCACGACGGCGTGCGATCGGGGTGTAGCGCAGCTTGGCAGCGCGCTTCGTTCGGGACGAAGAGGTCGTGGGTTCAAATCCCGCCACCCCGACAGAGTTTGACCAGGTAGAGGGCTTGATCCGGTGAACGGGTCAGGCCCTTTTCCATGTCTGGACGTCGAAGGAGCCAATCGGGGAGCCATCTCACTCGGACTCAACCCGTCGGCTTGTCGCCGAAGATTGTGTTCATGGTGTGGGCGCCCTTGGTGATCACCGGCTTGAGCTGGTGCCGGTAGACCGCTTCCGTGACGCTCGTGCCTGCGTGCCCGACGAGATCGGCGATGGTCTCGATGGGTACGCCCTGGTCACTCATGATGGAGACGAACGAGTGACGTAGTTCGCGGGGTGTCCAGTCGGTTCCGATCCCCGCGTTCTTGGTGATCTGCCGGAACGCCCGCCGTACGTTCGCCGCGTCCAGCGGGGTGCCGACGCTCGTACAGAACACCAGGTTGTGTTCTTGCCACAGCTCGCCCACCTTGAGCTTCTGCGCGGCTTGGCGAGCGTGGTGGTGCCGTAGTGCCTCGGCTGAGAGCTTGGGCAGTTCCAGCGTGCGACGTGACTTGCGGGTCTTGGTGTCACCTCCTACTCGGTCGGCCCGCCACACGTAAATGGCGAACCTCTTGTGCTTGAACCCCGCCTCGGTCACCGGTTGCCACGCCTTGAGGCTGGGGATCCACGCGACGACGTGATCCCAGCGCAGCGCGCGGGCTTCCTCGGTACGGACGCCCGTCGTGAGGCTGAGCACCACGTAGGCGTGGAGTTCGGACGACTCGGCGGCCTTGAGCATCGCGTCCGCCTAGTGGCGAGTGAGTGCCTTGCTGGGCCTGCCGTCCTTGCCCGTGGGCGTGGTGACCAGCTCGGCGACGTTCCTCAGCACCAGGTCACGCGCCTGAGCTTGCCGGATGGCTCGCTTCAGCACGCTGTGGACATCTCGTAGCGTCCTGGTGGCCAGGTCGCTGGAGAGTACGTCCAACCACTCATCCACGTGATCCGCGCGTAGGTGCTGGAGCTTCATCTTCCCCAGCCTGGGGATAACGTGCGTCTCGGCGAGGATGCGTTGCTTGGTGACGGTGCTCTCGGATCGGCCCTTGAGACCTTTGCTGAGCCAGTCGTTGACGGCATCGCGCACGGTGTAGGTCGCCGACGCGGTGACGCCGGACTCAAGAGCTTTGACGGCCTTGATCAGCTTGTCCTTGACGGCGGTCTTGGTCTTGGCCTTGCGCTTGAGGCGCTGGCGTTTGCCGTCGGGGCCGAACCCGAGGGAGATGGCTCCGGTGAAGCCGTCCCCCTCGGGATAGATGGTCGCTTCGTACTTGCCGATCAGGATCTTGGCCAAGGGATCACCCCTTCTCGTGACGGTTGAGGTACTCCTCGATCGCCTTCCTGATCACCCACGACACATCTCGTTCCTGCGACTCGGCGTACCGGCGGAGACGGTCTTTCAGGTCTGTGTCCACGCGGACGGGAGGCAGGGTCGTTCGGTCGCTCGCCATTGACGGCTTCCTTTCGTGTCATGCAGTTATCAAGAGGCGCCGGCCGGTTGTGCGAGGGTTCCGGACAACCGGCCTTGTAGAACGTTGTAGCACGCTGCTCTACGCCTCGTCCATCGATTCCAGCGAGGAAACGAACTCGGCAAGGTGCCGGTCGGTGATCCGGCGAAGCTTGCCGATCTTGATGCTGTTGAGCTGTCCGGTACGGAGAAGGAAGTAGACCTTGTCACGTCCGACGCTCAGCATCTCCGCGACTTGTTCGACGGTGTATGCCTGCATGTGCATCCCCCCTCTCGGTCGTCGGGGTGTGCGGCTCCCTTCCGGCGCGGGGTTCCGCGCACGGTCGCCGGTTACGGATGGTGATCGTCCGCCGGTTCGTCCGTCCGCGCCTGTCGCTGCCTCTACACGCGCAGACGCGCGGACGGACGCGGACGGCGGACGCGGACGATTACGGATCGTGCACCTCCGGGAGGGCTCGCCAGCGTCCCCGGGAGACCTGTTCGACCTGGCGCGTGCGGCTCAGCTCTTGGAGGCGTTGGTAGACCCACGTGCGGCGCATGCCGGTTGCGCGCATGAGGTCGCCGATGCTCACCCCGCCGCTCGGGGCCTGCCTCAGCGTGGCTGCGAGGGTGTCTTCAGCGGCTCGTACGGGGTTGTCGCGCGCGTGCCGGGGTGAGGGCCGGATGGTGGGCTGCGGCGGTGGGGTGGGCATCTCAGCCGCGCGTTCCAGGGCTTGCGCGGACACCTCGTCGAGGGGCGGGCGGTGGTCGGCGTGCTGCTCGGAGGTGGCCTGTACGCCCTCGTCGTCGAGCAGGTACGTCCGGGCGCGGCGGGGGATGTCATGTTCCGGGGAACTGATCAGGAACTTGCCGGGGGCGTCGAACTTGTGCGGGTGCCATCCGGCCTTGACCATGCCCTGCCCCAGGATGAGGTCTCCGTCGCGTGATTCCCGGACGCGGAAGCACAGCCGGACGTCCATCTGGGAGCGGACCGCGCTCTTGCCCATCGCGTCCTTGGACGGGCGTTGCGTTGCGGCGATCATGTTTCTATAACTTCCAATGGGAGCTACGATTTGCGTACAGTCTCTTTGATAGTTGAATAGTCATAGGGCACATGATATATGTGAGTAATCGAGGCGAAAATAAATACCGATAGAACTGCGGCGAACAGGCCTTTGATGAGTGCTTCGAAGCCGTGGCCAACAAACGCCCCGACTTTTGTGGGTAGGGGTTGGTCTACCTCCCCTTCAGAGGCGCTTCCTTGTTCGTTTTCCGTATCGTTCCCTTCGACTTGGCGCTCCTCTCTGATTTGATCCACCCACAGAAGTTCGCTCGTACACGCTCACGCCAGCCCGAGAAGCGGTCAAACACTAAGAACGTGACGACGAGGCCGGCAAAGATAAGCGTTGGCCATACGGATAGCCAGACTAACGCCCTTTTGCTTGGTGTGAACAATACATGCCAAAGGTTAGCGGCGGACTCCCAACCCACTCTGAGCGATTCCAGAATGCCTGCATATGCAGGCACGGCGACCGCCATCGCCAGCAATCCAACGAGGAAGCTTTTCCACGCACGCAGCAAAAATAGACCTATCACCTAAGCCAAGACCCGAGCGACAGCGACGCTCTCAGCGCACCTGTGCTGACCTGGGGAAAGTCCTTAGCGTTGTTCTCTGAGGAAATAGTCCCAGCACCCCGGCACTGCGGGCCAAGTCCCGCCACCTGCATCTGGCCGGCCTCGGACGCTACGTCCGCCTTGGCCAGGAGACCTCCGCGCGCCTGACCGCCGATCGAAGGAATGCCGGCGAGTCCCCCTGTAGTTGGGAGTTCGGCCCTGGCTGAGCGAAGCAGGCGGCGAAGGTCGCGGTCAGAGCATCCAAAGCCGAGGTGTAGGCGTGGTCGGGGGGACGGCCGTAGCCGATGATGACGCCCTGGCGGGTGGAGGGCAGTTCGCTGCGCTCCGACAGGTATCCGAGGGCGAGTCCGTGGGCCTGCGCGGCGGTTCGGATGTCGGTCTCGGTGGCGCCGTCCGGCGGGAGGAGGGCCAGGGCGTGCAGGCCGGCGGCGATGCCGGTCAGCGCAATCGGAAGGCCCGCGAGGTGATGGCGGAGTTGGTCCCGGCGGCGGACGTACCGCTGGCGGGACGTGCGGATGTGGCGGTCGTAGCCGTGGCGGGTGATCAGGTCGGTCAGGGTCAGTTGGCCGAGGTGCTCGGTGTGGTGGTCGGTGTGCAGTCTGGCGTCGGCGACCGGGTCGATCAGGCGGGGCGGCAGGACCATCCAGCCGATCCGCAGCGCCGGGCCGAGTGTCTTGGACGTTGTGCCCAGATAGGCCACTTGGTTGGGGGCGGCGCCCTGCAGCGCGCCGACAGGCTTGCGGTCGTAGCGGAATTCGGCGTCGTAGTCGTTCTCGACGATCAGGCCACCGGACGAGCGCGCCCAGTCCAGCAAGGCACGCCGCCGGTCGGGGTGGAGGGTCCGCCCGGTCGGGTACTGGTGGGCCGGGGTGACCTCCACCGCGTCCGCGCCGAGGCCGCCGAGGAGGTCGGTACGGGCGCCGAGATCGTCGACCGGTAGCGGGATCACCCGTGCGCCGGTGCGGCGAACCGCCTCGCGGTGCATCGGGACACCTGGGTCCTCCATCGCGAATGTCCCGCCGATGACCGCGGCGAGCAGCGTCAGTCCCTGCAGGTACCCGTTGGTGATCAAGATCGAGTCTGGGTGGGCCGACACGCCGCGGACCCGTCCCAGGTATCCGGCAAGCGCGGCCCGCAGCTCCGGGCGGCCCCGCGGATCGCCGTAGCCGAAGGCGTCAGCCGGAGCCGATCCCAGGGCGCGCCGCGATGACTCGAGCCACGTCGCCACCGGGAACGCCGATGCGTCCGCGCTCCCTGGACGCAGATCGTGCCGCGGCTGCTCCGCCGCCGGCGTGGCGGAGGGCACCGGCGCGACCTGCGGTTGCAGCGCCACCACGGTGCCCGAACCCTGCCGCGCGGCCAGGTACCCTTCGGCGATCAGCTGGTCGTAGGCCGCCCGCACCGTGCCCCGCGCCAGCCCCAGATCCTCCGCGAGCCGGCGGGTCGCCGGCAGCCGTGTTCCGGTCGCCAGGCGCCCCGACCGCACCGCCTCCCGCAGCGCCCGCTCCAGCCCTGTCCGCCGCCCCTCGGCGACGTCCAGTTCCAGATGCAGATCCATCCCCGGATTGGGCCACTCATCCGCCATGAAATTGGATCTTACCAGCGGCCCAATCGTGTCCCTAGGGTCGTCCGGGTGACCACGGTTCGACCTCCGCGGGCCGTCTCCCGCAAGACCGTCCGGCTACTCGCGACGGCCTATGGGCTGACGATCGCGAACCTCTACTACTGCCAGCCCTTACTGCCGGAGATAGCCCGATCCCTCGGCCCGCACGCCGCGGACCACTTGGTCGCCGTCGGTCAGCTCGGCTACGCCCTCGCCCTGATCATCATCGTCCCACTCGGTGACATCGTCCCCCGCCGTCCCTTCTTGGCGGTCCTGCTCTGCTGCGACGCCGCGGCCCTGGCCCTGACCGCCACCGCCCCCACCGCCGGCCTCCTCCTGGCAGCCGGGGCACTCATCGGGCTCACCGCTGCCGCCGTCGTCAACACCCTCATCCCCTACGCCGCCGCCCTGGTCGCACTCGACGAACGCGGACGCGCGATAGGGACGATGCTCACCGGTGGCCTCACCGGCGTTCTGCTGTCCCGTACGGTCGCGGGTCTGGTCTCGCAGGTCGCCGGCTGGAGGGCCCTGTTCGTGGGGGCGGCGGTCGTCACCCTGCTCCTGGCCGTCGTCCTCACCCGCGTCATGCCGCTCGCCCCGCCCGACCTGGCTCTCCCTTACAGGGCCCAGCTACGCGCCACCGTCCGGCTGGCGGCCACCCACCGTCTGCTGCGACGGCGTTCCTTCATCGGGGCCTGTTCCTTCGCCGCCTTCGGCGTGTTCTGGTCGACGGCCGCCTTCCGCCTCTCCGAACCTCCCTACGAGTACGGCCCTGCCCAGATCGGATTGCTGGCCCTGGCCGGCGCCGCCGGAGCAGTCGTAGCCCGCCCTCTCGGCCGCACCGCCGACCGAGCGGACCGCGTTCGGCTCACCAGGGCGACGCTGGCCCTCGGCGCCGTGTCCTTCGCCGCCCTGTGGGCCGGCGGACACCACGTCGCCTGGCTCCTTATCGGGCTCCTGGCCATGGACACCGCCGTCAACGCCGTCCACCTGCTGAACATGAGCGTCGTCTACGGCATCGACGACGCCCGCGCCCGCCTCGCCTCGGTCTACATGACCGTCTACACCCTCGGCGGCGTCGTCGGCGCGGCCGTCGGCCCCTCTGTCCACGCGGTCGGCGGCTGGAGCGCGACCTGCCTCCTCGGCGCCGCATTCCTCGCGATCGCCCTCGTCCTGACGTTCACCCGAACGGAGAACCCATGAAAGCCCAGCTGGTCATCTTCGACAATGACGGCGTCCTCGTCGACAGCGAACCCACCGCACACCGCGTACTGTCCGAATACCTGACGGAACTGGGCTTCCCCTTCACCCTGGAAGAGTCCTACCGGTACTTCCTCGGCAATGCCGCCCGCAACACCCACACGGTCGTCGCCGACCGATACGGCGGCACGCTCCCCGCCGACTTCACCGCACGCTGCCACGAGCGGGTCTTCACCGCCTTCAAGCAAGGACTGGACGCCGTCCAGGGCGCTTCCACCGTCCTGACCGACCTGCGGCGCCGTGGCATCCCCTACTGCCTGGCATCCTCCTCCGACCACGCCTGGATCGACCTCACCCTTGACCGGACGGGCCTGCGCCCCCTGCTGCCGCCCGCCGTGGTCTTCAGCGCCCAGGACGTCGGCGGAGTCGGCAAACCCGCCCCCGACCTTTTCCTCCATGCCGCCGCCGCGTTCGGCACCGACCCGCGCGACTGCCTGGTCGTCGAGGACAGCCCCAACGGCGTGCGCGCCGCGAAAGCCGCTGGCATGCCCGTCGTCGGCTACACCGCCCTGACCCCTGCGAGCAGGCTCACCGGAGCCACATCCCTTATCACGCACCTGACTGGGATCCTCGACCACCTCGACCACCTTGACCACGACCGTTGAACCGGGGCCACAGACATGCACACCAGTCAGCAACTGAACACCCCCGCTGAGCCCAGAGGGAGCCATCTGGCGGCTTTCCACGTCTACCGCGGCGATCCCGAGATCGAGACGCGACTCCATATCCAGGCGGAGCCGGCCGTACAGGTTGAGTGGGCCCAGAACAACGGCGACAAGGCGCGCCGATCTTCGTCGGTGAGCTTGGCCACCCACGCCGGATCGCGCAGGACGGCTTGCAGGAGCTGGGTGTTACCTGTTGACCAGTGAGGACTGGAGCAGGTGGAGGGCGAGCATGGAGACTTCGACGTGCTCGCAGTCGGCGCCGGACGAATCGCTGGATCGGAGGTTCTACACCCCCTCCTCCTCCACACCGCCGCCCTCGAGAAGGGCGGGGATGGCGGGGATCTCGCCGAGGTGCCGCAGGCCTTCGGCCGGTGCAGAGGAGGAGATGGAGTAGCGGCCCAGGACGTTGAGGTGGGCATGGCCGAGCGGACTGAGCCGAGCGGCGTCCTCGTCCTTGACCATGTCTGGATCTCAAACCTGAACCGACCGCACACCGAAGCCGGATGTCACACTCCGCGCAAGATCATTCTCACTGAGCCGGGTCGCGTTAGTTGCGACCAGGGCGTCCCTGTGACGGGGCGCCTCGGATTCATTGCCACGATCGTTGACACCATTGGCTCACGCTACCTGGCACTACGTGGGGTATGGCCGGGCATTCTGCTACCTGGACAACCATCCCGAACGGAAGATCGCGATACCTGCCTTCTGGCGTCAGGAACGGGCACCACGAGATGATCCCCCCTATGGCGGATGTGATTTTCTTCGATCTGGACGGCACCCTGGTCGATCATCGAAGCGCGGTCTTGGAAACGATCGGCCAGATCGTCCAGGCCGCGCCGAACGCGACGGCTCCACCGGAGGAGCTGGTGACGTTGTGGTGGACGCTGGAGGGGCGGCACATGCGGGAATACCTGGCCGGTCAGTGCTCCTTCGCTGAGCACCACCGACGCAGGCTCCGTTCCTTCCTGCCGGTGCTCGGCGAGCCGGTTCCTGAAAGTCCCGGCCTTCTGGACGCCTGGTTCGCCGAGCGCTACCTCACCGTGTTCGAGGAGTCCTGGCGGTGCTATCCCGATGTCCAGCCATGCTTGGAGACCCTGAGACGGCTTCCCCGAGGGCCCCGTCTGGCCGTTCTCACCAACGGGGACCCCGAGCAGCAGCGCGCCAAGCTCGCCCGTTTCGGCCTCCTGGAATACTTCGAAGCCGTCCTGACCCCGACCGAGCTCGGTGCGGCCAAGCCCGTCGCCTACGCCACCGCCTGCCGGTGGATGCGGACGGACCCCGCGCAGGCGGTCAACGTGGGCGACATGCTGGAAAGCGACGTGAACGCAGCCGCCCTCGCCGGGCTCACCGGCATCTGGCTGGACCGCGGCATCGACTTCGTCACCGGTGGACCATCGCCGACGGCAGCCGAGATGGTGCTCCGCATCGAACGCCTCACCGACCTCCCCGACCACCTATCACGCACGAACGCCTGACCGGCTCTCACGGCCGCGGAGCGGCGGGCCGGCACGGGGCGGCGTTCGGACAGGAACAGCGGCCCGTGGGTACGCACGCTGCCGTCGGGGAGCCGGAGCAGGCGGGGCAGCAGGTGGGCGGTGCCGCTGTCCCAGTACACCCACTCGGTGGCGCCGCCCTTGGAGCGGACGGGAGCGCGCCGGTGCTCCAGGTCGAGGTCCTCGACGTTCAGCGCGAGGATTTCCGCGGCCCTGGCCGCCGTTTCGTAGAGCATTCTCCAGAGCGCCCGCTCGCGAAGGGGGATGTCGCGGCGTGACAGCAGCCGATGGATCGTCGTCTTGGCCACCGCGCGGGTCTCGTCGGCGTTCTCCTTGCGGCGTTCGGCCTCGGCCGGGACCGACGGGGCGGCCCAGTGCTTCTTGGTCTGACACCAGGTCAGCCAGGAGGTGACGGCGGCACGGTTGCGGTTCCAGGTCGCCGGCGCGCTCGCCCCCCACAGCTCGGCAAGCGCATGGCCGACCTCCGCGTCAGTGACCTCGGCCAGCGGCCGGTCGCGGCCGAGTCGCTCGATGATGCGGTCGATGGCCGAGGCGTAGGCGCGGTGGGTGTTGGGGTTGGCGGTGCGTGGGGTGGCCAGGAAGACGTCGGCGGGCCGCGGACATCGCCTGGGCTCTGGTCATCCTGCTGGAGGCCACCACCGTTACCGACCCCGCCGACCCCCGCTTCGCCACCCTGCACGAGAACATCACCGAGACCATCGACCACCTCAACACCGCCGTGGCCCGCCTGACCGCCATGAAGGACGCTGCCGGGGACTTGGCCGCCATGCTTGCCGCGTTCGGCGCCCACGGCGGCGCGTAGCGAGCACTCGATCTCGAACGGCCACAGGCCGCTGTCCACCGATGCCGCCCGTTCCGGCGGCGCTGGTGGCCGTGTCCGCGTTTGATCAGGCGGCGGTAACCGCCGGATGCCCGGGGGTGACCAGGACCGGCGTGTGCCTCGTTTCGGCCTGGACGCTCGGGAATGGATCGGGCGCTCGCACAGGGCCGCACCGGCAGCCGCCCGGTCGCGGTCATCATCGACGACGTGCTCGCCGCCTTCCGTTGCCCCCGCTTGAGGAGTTGGAAGGCTACATCGAAAGTTGCCATGGCGTGCGCGGCCACGCGCCGGGCTGAAGCCGGCCAGGGCGGTACATGGCGGAGGTCGACCGCCTGAAACGCTTGGTCTGCACTGGCGGCAGATCGCCGACTCGCTGGGGGCTCGCCAGTCAATTTCCTGCAGCCCGCCCCCGCCTCGCACTCGCGTTCGCTGTCGTCCTGCGCCTCACTTCGAGAGGCGGCCCGCTGTCAGTTTGACGACGGCGGTTCGTCGGATCTAAGAAACTTCGACGGCGTTCCGCCTTTGTTTACACGTACCCGTGTTGCCTTGCGGTGCTTTTCAGAAATAATCGTGGCGTTGCCGATCTTGATCTGGTGGATTCGGCTCTGCACCTGCATCGTCTTGGGGTTGATCGCTTCGAAGGTGCGCCTCTCGATTTTACTGGCGGAGTGAATCCTGAATATTCCGAGGCCTTCCCGGGATTCGTATGAGTCTGGACCAATTTTGGTATAGCCGTAAATCATCGGATCGCCGGTCGGCCCAATCGAGTCCGCCATGACGGCTTTGAGGCTCGGTTCGGTAGGGGGAGGGAGTTTGCGGACAGAGTTAGCAGCTCGGTCCCAGCGGAGCATGTGCTGGTCACCCGCACCCCATCGTGTCCAGCTCACCATTGTGCCGTGCTCATCAGTTTGCACGGAAAGGAACTGGACGAGCTTATCGCCTTTGGCGACTAGCTCTATTTGCACGCCCATATCCACTGGAGCTCTGTCGCCGCTTGCCATTGTGTTGTATTCCGTCAAGGCAAATTCAATGCTGACTGTCTTTTTCATCTGCTGCCCTCGTGGGGGTATTGTTGTACCCGACTGTGTGCATCCCGCTAAAAGGAGTGAGCAACCGAAAGAAAGAATCGTGGCCAAGCACGTCCTGCGGCGTCGCGTCTGGAGGTATGTGGTGCTGTGACGATGGGCCGGACCTTGTGTTGGGCCCGGCCCTCCGGAAAGTGATTAGCATGCCCACTCAGGAACGAACTCCCCGTCCGAATGATCGCTTCCGGTTGTTCCGTCTCTCCACCAGATCGTGTGATCGGTGTCGGTCTTATATGAATATATGCCGGAACCAGTGCAATTCCATTCAGCGACCGATGTGACGCCGTCGCTCCAGTACGTGGTTCTTGGATCTTCTGCTAGCCGTTCCCAGCCCCACCAGCGATGCCGGGAGAGGTGTGCGTTGGCGTACAGTTGCGGCTTAGTCTCCAGGCAGTCGTCCTCGCCTGCAGCCTCGATCGTGGTCCCAGATATGGTCGGTGTGAACGACCGAACCCAGCACCCTAGCTCTTGCGCGGCCGCCGCAATAATGGAAAGAAGGGCGGAATGAGGGGGACCAGCGTTCCGAGCAACGTACCTGTAACTCCGCCCAAAGATGCGATGGCCCCTGCCACAGATGGATCGTAATCGGAGATTACTAGCAACCGGATTGCCGATCCAAAGAGCAGAACAATAGGAGAAAGTACGAAGACCTTTATGGTATTCGTAAGTCATCGACTTGGGAGCTCTTGGCTTTGCCCGTCACAACCGTCTCCTAGCGCTCATCGTCACCAGCGCAATCTCGCAGCTCTTCGCAGCCGGGTGCGCGGCGTCGGACTTCGCATCGGGATTCCCCCGCTTGTAGAGCGTACGCCACTCCGCTGACACTTCGCGGCAAGCTTTCTAGAGAGTCCCCGCCCAGCCCTCATCGACGCTCACAGAGTCCCACGCAGACGCCAAGCCAGACTCAACCCCACCAGTGCACGGATTCCCGGAATGTTTGGCCTGTTACGAAGCGTCAGTTCTCTCCGTCTCCGTACGAATCCAGCCTAGGTAGTCGTCGCTTCCGGCAGCAATTTTCACTGCGATGATTTCCGGCGTCACGTAGCTATGGTTGGCTTTGATGTGGTTCTCAAGTGCGGCGAATAGAGCATGTGTGGTCTTGATGACCAACTGCCATTCCTGCTCGTCACGCAAAAAGCCCCACCACCAGTACAAGGACCGGATCGGCCCGATGATCTGTACGCCAGCGGCCAGGCGTTGCGAGGTAATGCTTCGCGCCAGGGCAGCCCCCTCATGAGCCGAAGGTACTGATCACTTAGGTGTCACATTAAGCCCATAGCCCCACCTCCTCCACGTGTGGGGATCGGGGTGGCGAAGCAGCTCGCTAGTGTCTAGAAAGTCCCATTCGCTTCCTAGGACCCATCGGAGGGCCGAGAGCTTGCCATGCACAAAACCCCAACCCCAGTCATCCCAGGGGCCTACATTGTCTGCACCGTACCGATCCTCAATACGTCGCATAGCGGCTTCTCTCCGGGAAGCCAGATCTTCCGGCACCAGGTCAACTTCACCGCGCTCTTCCTTGCCCTGTCGGATTAAGCTGCGCACGTACCAGACCTTGTCGAAGCACTCACGCTCCGCTTCGAGGATCTCAACGAGAGTGCGAGGCTCCTCCTGGACTAGCTCCACTTCCTCGACAAGCTCTTCGAACTCTTCGCCGAAGTGTTCTCTTAGCCCGGCAGCAAGGCCCTCCAGCCCCATCAGGTAATGGGCGCGCCGGTCGGTGAAGATGTCATCGAAGTCAGGATGAGGTTTTCTGCGATCGCCGTTCGGATGAGAAAAGTCTTGGTGATTGGAAGTGGCGAATAAGCAGATATTGGATGCCCGGCTCTTTTTAAGCATACTCCGGAAGACCTCAATTAGGAGAGCATCGGCGACACTGTTCTTTGCCAGATGAAACGGGGCCTTCTTATCCAACGCCCTCTGGACCACCGAGGCCCGTTGGCGGACAGTGGGCTCTACCGCAGTTGGATGGTCCAACAAATCCTTGATTTCTTTGAAGTTTCTGAGCGACAGGGCCGAGAGTAGCGGCAAGCGGTGGCTCATCTCCTCAAGCCACTGCTCTCGTTGATTCCCGCCGTATTCCTTTAGGTCGTTCTTAAGCTGACGGATACGCTCTGCGACACTTGCTGAGACAGACGCCTCGACCCTAGGTCGATTCCGCTCAAACTCGTCAACAATCAACGAAGGTACGATCAATTGGAGACGCTTCTGAAGGAAGAGCACGCGGATGGGCACAATCAGCTTTTGACCATCGCGATGCTTCGCCATGTCGCCAGACTGATGTATCGACCAGCAACCGGAGCACACGTAAAGCGTACTCGCGCCCTTCACGAGACGGTGGGACCACATCGGTTGCCTTGGAGTTCCGTACGTGAACAAGCACAGAGGCCACCGCCAGCGGGTGGCGGTGGCCTGTCTGCCAAGAGTCAGCCGTGCTCTGCCTCGTTCCGTACACGCTGCCACACATGCATGCAGACGGCGCGGATCTCGGTCGCGTCGCGGAAGCAAGCGGGGTAGAGCAGGTTCTCCGGAGCGTCGCCGTTGGGCACGCTGGGGTCAGGTATGGCCAGAGCGGACACCTCGACGACTATCCGCCACTCGTCTGGACCGCACTGGGCCAGGACGGTGCCAGGTAGCCACGGCCACGAGTCGCGATCGTCGTTCTGGTCATCGTGTAGGGGATACCTGACGAGAACGGGGCTGTCCTCAGGGAAGCGCCCGTCATTGTCGTCGGGAAGGTACTCGTTGATCATGGGTCCCTCTCCCACTCAGGGGAGGAGCCACGGGCGCCACTTTTGGGAGCCAGCGCCTTACGGCTCTCCCAGACTTCCCGCGTCCTCCCCGGAGTGTTCTCTAAGGTGAGAGGCACCCCGATCGACTCAAATCGACATTCTCTGACTTCCCGGCTTTCCTTCGGGAGGAAGATGTCGTGGGTTCAAATCCCGCCACCCCGACAGAGTTGCCGCAGGTAGAAGGCCGCTTCCGAAAGATCGGAAGCGGCCGGCCGTAGACCATATCGCCGGTCACCCAGCGGGCGGCCACGTCGGCCTCCAGCGCGGTCGGCATCATGGCGGCGGCCAGGGCGGGCTTGGTGGCGAAGCCGGCCCCGTCCGGGGATGCCGGCGGTCTGGCAGCGACCGCGGTCGGCCAGCCAGGTGTGCTCGGGCAGGTAGAGCCGCCGGTCCAGCAGCGTCTGCCCGCGCGGCGTGGCGTAGGCGAGGAACACGCCGATCCGGCAGTTCTCGATCCGGCCCGCGGTGCCGCTGTATTGCCGTTGCATCCCGGCCGAGCTGGTGCCCTTCTTGACGAAGCCGGTCTCATCGGCGATCAGCACACCGCCGGGGCCGAGCCGGTCGACGACGAAAGCGCGGACGTCATCGCGTACCTCATCGGCGTCCCACCGGGCGGTGCACAACAGCCGCTGCAGCGCCTGCGGACCGGCCAGCCCGGCGTGTTCGGGCCAGGCTCCAGCAGTTCTTGCGGTCGAGGTCGGCCAGCAACCCGCGCACGTACGCGGTCGCCGCGCGACGAGGCTCAACGCGGCCGAACCGGCCGGTGATCAGGGCCATCAGCTCGTTGAACCCGCGTTCCGCAGATGTGTAGCGAGAAAGGCACACAGATCTGCGGTCTGAGCTGCGGAAACGCTTGCGGGCACGCTGATGCGGCGTGTCACTAGGCGTGAGTGTTGTGCCTGGTCAGGCGTCTGCG